>USHU01000056.1 GCA_900554605.1 uncultured Actinomyces sp. | reverse complement strand
CCCCCGGCCACTCTGCCCTACTGTGAGCAGCGGCTACCTCTCACTACTTCAGAGACGAGCTTGCCGCTTCCTGCAAGGAGTTCAAGGTTTCTTCCACACCTGCGCCGTTGAGCCAGGTGGCCTCGATCTTTTCCTGAATCTGGTCGGCGATCTTCGGCCAGGCCTCGACGCGCGGTGCCATGCGAGCGTAGGTCGTCGCGGTCTTCAGGTACTGCGAGCGGTGCGGAGCATTCAGGTACTCGCTCGAGTCCAGTGCCTTCTGAGTTGCAGGCATGTGACCGGTCGCAATCGCCCAGTCGCCGGTGTGCTCATTAAGGAACTTGGCGAATTCGAAAGCCGCACGGTACTTCTTCGCATCGGGCTTGGCCGAGACGGGAACGGTCCACACGTGGGAGTTCGCCCAGGTTGCCTTGTCCTTGAAGAGCATGAGCGCATCGCTGGTCTCGTACTTGAAGGGCGCTTCAGCGGTGAACTGGTTGACCGACCACACGCCGTTGTACATGACGGCCGAATCGCCGCGCAGGAAGCCCTGAACCGAGGCATCGTAGTCGTGGTTGACGGTCGTGTAGCCTTCCTTAACCAGGGTGTTGATGAACTCCAGCGAAGTCTTTGCCTCAGCCGAGTTCATATTCGCCTTGGTGCCGTCTGCGGAAATAATGTCCGAGCCCTGCTGCTGGACCAGAGTCATCCACAAGCGCTCGCCCATCGGATCCTTTGACAGTGCGATATCGATGTAGTTCTTTCCAGTCTTTTCCTTCACGGCCTTTGCGTGTTCAAGGAGCTCATCGGGCGAAGTCGGAAGCTTGTAGGTACCGTCCGCACCGACCAATCCGGCCTGGGAGAGGATATCCATATTCAGGTGGCTGATGATGGCGTGGGTGTCGAAGGGAACGCCCCACTTCTTGTCCTTGTAGGTCACAGCGTCCAAAGCGGGCTTCGTCGAGCCGGACAGGTCGATGCCCACTCCATCGGGCACCTCCATGAGCAGGCCCTTGGCCGCGTAGTCGGGCAGGTTGGAGCCGTGCATGATCGCCACGTCGGGGCGATCTGACGAGGCCAGAGCGGCGTTGAGCGAGTCGTAGTAGCTGTGCCACGAGGCGCCACCCATGCGTTCAACCTTGATGCCCCACTTGTTCTCAGCGTTGAACTTGTTCGTGAGGATCGAGATGGCGGTGCATTCGCTGTTGGCCTTGGACAGGTCGGTGACTCCCTCGGTCTTTTCCTGGCAGTCGCCGAAGAATCGAGCCATGGTGATTGTGGTCCCCTTGAGGTCCTCATCGCTCACGCCGGCAATTGCTGCATCGTCGACGGTCTTTGAGGAGGATGTGGAGGACACTCCACATCCGGTGAGCACGAAGAGAGCGGTCGTTGCCAGCGCGCATGCGCTGAATCCCGCGTGACGTGCCAGTGCGCGTCCTTGTCGCATTGTCATGCCTTTCAATCTGTGTGGTGAATGGTGTGGTGAGTTTTCCTGTGTATGTAAGATCGCCATTTCCGAGGCCATCGTTAAGAACCCCGGGAAAGCCGATCAGGCGTGTGGCGCAGGTGGCGATAGCCTACTTATCGCCACTGGACAGTGAGATTCCTCTGATCAGATACTTCTGAAGCAGGAGGAAAACAATGAGCAGAGGTGCAGCACCGACGATTCCTCGGGCCATGAGCGAGCCCAATTCCGTCGATTGTGCGAAGGTCCCCTGCAAGGATGCGAGGCCCGTGGTCACCGTGAACATTTCGGGCTTTGTCGCCGAAACCAAGGGCCACAGGTAATCGTTCCAGGTCTGAACGAAAGAGAAGGTCGCCAAGGCAATCAAAGCCGGTCGCGCCAGCGGAACCATGATGGAGAAGAAGACTCGAATCGGAGAAGCCCCATCAACTTGCGCCGCCTCTTCCATTTCGCTGGGCACCTGAGAAAAGAACTGAGTCATGATGAAGACCCCCAGGGGGAAGGCCACGCGGGGGAAAATCAGCGCAATGTAGGAATTCGCCAGCCCGGCCTCGGAAAACATCATGAACAAGGGGACGAACATCGCCTCTTTAGGAACCATCATTCCCGCCAAGGTCAGCCCGTAGACTACGGTGCGCCCGGGGAAAGGCAGTTTCGCGAAGGCGTATCCGGCGGCCGCGCAAATGAGGACAGTGATGATCGTGGCGATGATCGAAACAATCATCGAGTTGAGGAACCAGCGCCCCGCGAGTCCAGTTCTAAAAACGTCCACGTAGTTCGACAGGGTCGGCTCGGTGGGGACAAGGATCTGCGAGTTGGTCTTCAGTGAGGAGTTAGAGCTCAGGGAGATGACCAGCGTCCACAGCAGCGGAATCAGCCACAGCACAGCAAGGACGAGCATCACTGCGTGGTAGCCGCAGGACTTGAATTTCTCTCGCATCTCAGCGGCTCCTTTGGCGTGAAATGAGGAATTGGATCAAAGAGATGAAGACCATCAGCACGAAAAGCACCAAGGACATTGCCGAGGCGTAGCCGAGCTGGGTATCTCTAAAGCCCGTCTGGTAGATGTAGCGCACGAGGACGTCCGTTGTTCCACCGGGGCCGCCCGCGGTCATGATGTTGACCTGACCGAAGATCTGGAAAGAGGCGATGATCTGCGTGACCAGAACCAAGACCGTTGCGTGGCGAAGACCCGGAAGGGTGATGTTGACGAATTTTTGGAAGGAATTCGCACCGTCCAAGCTTGCGGCCTCATACAGCGTCGGATCGATATCTTGTAGACCCGCACCGAAGAGGATCAGGTTAAAGCCGACCGTCCACCATACGGTTGTTACAACGATTGCGGTCATTGCCCACTGCGGATCCGAAAGCCACGAGATGGTCCCCCACCCCATGTATTCGGTGAAGCGCGCGACGATACCGCGCGAGGGATTGAGCATATATCCCCAGATCAGGGTGGCAACCGAGACCGGAAGAACGTAGGGGACGAAGAGCGCCGCGCGGTAGAAGGAGCTTGCCCGTCCGCCTCGTTGAAGGAGGAGCGCGTAGATCAGGCCGAGGCCCGCGATGATTGGCGTCGAAACCAGGGTAAAGATCGCGGTGTTCTTCATCGCGTTCCAAAAACGCGGGTCAGACCAGGAGCCACCGTCACCGGGGTGAATTCCCAAGATGATTGCCGCACCGATCAAGGTGACGATCATGAGGATTCGGCCCGAGTTCAGATCATGTTCGCGCACCGCCTTGACCGCTACATACACTCCGCACACTAAGCAGAGCAATCGAACAAGCCACATCGAAGTGGCGTCCCAAACCAGGCCGGTACCGCCAAGCATGTGGGTGTAGTTTTCCAAACCGATCCATTCGCGGGTACTGCCCAGCAGGTCCCAGTTGAAGAAGGACATGAGGACAGCCTGGACGACCGGGAAGAGGATGAAGATCCCGTAGAAAATCAGGAAGGGAAGCGTGAAGGCGAAATTCACGGCCCATCTGCGAAGCACGCGCGGCTTAGGCATTGTGATCACCTTCGAAAGCCGTTGACACGACACTGCGCTCGTCGGTGCCTACCACCGCGCTGACCTCGACAATCGTGCGAGGCCGAATCTGTCCGCTCTGCTGAGCGGAGCTGGTAACGAAACCACGAATCACATCCAGCGGGAGCTTCGGAGTGCGGTTTTCGTCAGCGAGGCCGTTTGTTTCTTGGCGAGTGTCGGTCAGTTGCGTGTAGCAGAAGCCCGCGAGGACCGGGGAGGCTTCAAGGGCCTCGAAAAGACCAGTCACGCGTTCTTCGTAGGCCTGGGCGTTGGGCACAACCGCGTAGCCCCATGCGTCTTCCGCGTCTAGCGGCAATGAGATTCCGCCGAACTCCGTGACCATGACGGGGCGGTCATCACTCCATGGCTGCCCCAGAAGGATCTTGCGTCCCTGTGGGCCGACTCCGTTCACCAGCTCTGCAATCGATTCACGGTCAGCGTAGTTGACGCGGAGTTGCTCGCCGTAAACCCCGTAGTCATGGGTTGTCACGATCGGAGTTTCCAGCTGCTCCCACCCATCGTTTGCGATGACTGGGCGAGTTCCGTCAAGAGCATCGGTCAGGGCGACCACCGAGCGGACAAAAGCCTGCTGGCGCGGTGAGGTGACGATGAGGTCTACTCCCCAACTTTCATTGAAGGGCACCCACACGATGATGCTGGGGTGGTTGCGGTCGCGCAGAACGAGGTCGTGCCATTCCTGCGTGGTGACGCTGACCGCCCGGTCGCTGAAAGCGTAGGCCGAGGCGGATTCTCCCCAGACCATCATTCCCATACGATCGGCCCACGTCAGGGTTCGTCGATCGGCGCTGCGTTCGTGAATTCGCACGAAGTTGAAGCCCATGTCTCGGGCAAGTTCCAGGTCCTCTTTCAGCGCCTCGGCGCTGGGCGCAGTGAAGTAAGAGCTTGGCCAGTAACCCTGGTCAAGGATGCCGCGCAGGTAGGTGGGCTGGTGGTTGATCTCGAGATAGCGGTGTGAGAGGTCGACGTCGCGGATTCCCACGTAAGAGACAACCTCGTCTTCACCCACACAGATGCGCGCGTTGATGAGGTTGGGGTGGGCGGGCGACCACAGGAGCCGCCCCCATTCCTGGCGGTTTGCCAATGCCGGGATTTGTGCGACGAGGCGGAGCTGGCCTGAGTGCGCACGGACCATGGTTGCCGCTAGCGTGACGCCCGCAAGGTCAAGGGTGAGGCTTGCCTCGATGGCCTCGTGAGTGCCCGTGTTGAGGGGGAGGCCAGCGCACTCCACATCGCAGGTCACTTGGGCTTCTTCGATGTCCCACGACCACGTCAATGAGCGGACGTAGTTTGCGGGCACGATTTCCATCCACACATCGCGCCAGATCCCGACGACGCAGTGGTACCAAATACCGTGGGGATGTTCTTGCCAGTCTTGCTTACCGCGAGGCTGATCGACCGCGTCAAGGCGGTCATGTGCCCGCACGACGATTTCAAAACCAGCATCAAGGTAGTCACTGGGGTCGATCTCGACGCTGAAAGGGGTATATCCGCCTTCGTGATGGACGAGGTGAAGACCGTTGACCCACACGTCACTCGCGAAATCGACGGCTTCGAAGTGAATGAGGAGGTGGGGGCGGTGGCCGGCATCGGCTAGCCCCGCATCCCTGATTTCTTCCGAAGTAATGTGCCTGCGATACCAGACAACGTCGGAGCGTTCTCCACTCCATTGACTACTGGGGCTTCCGGGCGGGAAAGGAACGCAGATCGTGTGCGAGAAGTGGGCGCCGGGAAGATGCCATCCTAAGGTGAGGCCCTCATCGGTAGGATCCGTTGCGAATTCCCATTGGCCGCCTAGGTTCAACCATGATTCACGGCAAAGATCGGGGCGAGGATAGTGCGCGTCGCTCCATGCTTCAAAAGTGTCTACGTTGACCTTCATGGGATTATCATGCATGATTTTCCAGATAATTGCAACGTAGCAAATTATCGCGATCTCCTCAGCGGATTCCCTGATTTTTCAGTAGACTAGAGCCTATAGCCCCTGATAACTCACATCCTGCCGCGATTTTATCGGAGACGGACATGAAAGCTTCACGGCCTAATATGCGCGATGTTGCGCAACTTGCCGGCGTCTCACAGCGCACCGTTTCAAACGTAGTAAATAACTTTCCGCACATCTCCCCTGCTACGCGGAAGGCAGTTGAGGATGCAATCCGTCAACTGGGTTACCGGCCAAACATTGCTGCGCAACGCCTTCGTCAAGGTCAAACACACACCTTAGCGCTCGCAATTCCAAACCTTGCATGGCCCTACTTCGGGGAACTTGCGCACCTCATCCAAGAAGAGGCGCGACGCAGCGGATATTCGATCATGGTTGTCGAGACTGCCGGTTCGCGCGAACATGAAGTCTCGGTCCTGCGCGACTTCCGCACCAACCTTATCGATGGGCTCATCCTCTCCCCCATCGAACTCGACCTTGAAGGTCTCAACCAGCTCGAATTGGATGCGCCGCTAGTACTGCTCGGCGAGAGGATCCAGGATGCGGGTATCCCGCACTTTTCGATGGATAACGTCTCCGCGGCCTCGGAAATGATTCATCATCTCTACGACCAAGGAGCGCGCAGCTTCCTGATCCTTGGCTCGACACATCCTCGAGCAACCTCCA
Organism: uncultured Actinomyces sp.; assembly: GCA_900554605.1. Taxonomy (GTDB): domain Bacteria; phylum Actinomycetota; class Actinomycetes; order Actinomycetales; family Actinomycetaceae; genus Pauljensenia. The sequence goes on along the minus strand of USHU01000056.1, from coordinate 485 downwards.
GCGCGGGTGCACTTCGCCAACGCGGGATCGAGAAGGCACTGGCCGAACTCGGATTGGACTCGTGGGCATGGCGCAGCGTTGAAGTTTCCCCGTGGACCGCCGGTGGCGCACAGGAAGCGCTCTCGCAGTGGTTGGAGTCCAATAACCTCCCCGATGCAATCTTCACGATGAACGATCTCCTTGGGATTGGTGCACTGCGCGCGCTTGCCGAGGCGAATGTGCGCGTGCCCGAGGACGTGCTGGTCTCCACGTGGGACGATACGGTCCTTTCGCGCTTCTCAACGCCGACGCTGACCACGATCACGCCCGATACTCATGCGATCGCTCGCGAGGCCGTCCAGGGCCTGATTGCGCTCATTGAGGGGCGCGGGGGTGCGGGTGGAAAGCAAGCACGCGAAGCGAATGGGAAGCCCAGCAGCGGGGAACGCGCGGCCTCGTCACGGGAAGAGCCTCAGGGCGGGGCAGATGTGACGGTCTCGCATACG
>USHU01000055.1 GCA_900554605.1 uncultured Actinomyces sp. | reverse complement strand
TTGGGAAGCAACTGCCGAGGCGACTTCCGGGTCTGCGACTTGGGAGCGTATTGCGAGCGCAAGATCCATGGGGGAGAGAGAACAAAACGCACCCTCGCGTTCCCATTGGGCAAGCAGCTCGCGGCCGGGGGAGGACAGGAGGGGCGTAATGGAGGACATGCACACTATTCTTGCTGAAATTCAAGGTAGAAGAGAAACCGAATGGGGCGTGTGGGGGTTCAGGTGGAGAGAAAGGAAGAAGCTGGCACTCAGTTTGCTAGAGTGCCAATCGAAGCCTAAACTGAGTCCGTAAACACATTGCGATCCCATACCTGACCCCCGCGACGGCAGGGAAGGGATGACAAATCGTTACGAGAAGAAAGGGAGTGCTGACATGGCAATCACCATTAAGCCCCTCGAAGATCGCATTGTTATCCGTCAGGTTGACAGCGAAGAAAAGACCGCTTCAGGTCTCTACATCCCCGATGCAGCCAAGGAAAAGCCCCAGGAAGGCGAAGTTCTGGCTGTTGGCCCCGGCCGCGTTGATGACAACGGCAACCGCGTCCCCGTCGACGTCAAGGTTGGCGACCACGTGATCTTCAGCCGTTTCGGTGGCACCGAAGTCAAGTACGACGGCGAAGAGCTGCAGATCCTGTCTGCACGCGACGTTCTGGCGATCGTCGAGCGCTGAAAATCTTGATACAGGCGCGCTCAGCGCTTGTTGAAGATGGGTCCGGACAATAAGGTCCGGGCCCATCACTTTTTATCTGAAGAAGTCCCGGGTTGATTCGAGGACTCCCTGCGGGGAATTAGCATGAAAATAGCAGCAACAATCAATACTCCAGCAGCTGCAAAGACCCACCAGGGGATCGCGCCAAAGGTAGCGATGATCGTTTCCTCCCACCCTGACAAGGTTCCCAGTGAGATGAGACCGCCAAGAGGATTGCCGAGGTCAACGAGCAGGAGAAGCAGCCCCAGAGCGATTAAAACCAAGCCCGAAATGACATTGGTCCATGTTGTTTCGCGGCCCAAAAATCGCAGCGGTTTGGGGCGGAGAATTGCTTGAACGCGGCCGGCGGTTTTTCTCCAGACCAGTGCAAGAACAAGCAAAGGAAACGCCATTCCTGCCGAGTAGAAGACCATCGAAATTGCGCCAGAAACCGGGGAGCCTCCCAGTGCTGAGGTCGCAAGAACCGCTCCTAGAATGGGCCCCGCGCATCCGACGCCCGCGATCCCGTAGGTAATCCCCAGAAGATAAACCGCGATGGGGGTGCTCTTTTCTCCCGAGGGTGCGCCGGCGGGGGAAAGAGAAACTTGAGGTGTCGAGGCCTCGCGAGTGCTGAGCTGGCCAGCTGCAGTGGGCGTGCTCAAGGTAAGTTTCGTGCCCGGCCGCGTGGGCGCAGGCCTCGGGCTACCGAAGCGGAATTTTGGAAAGTCGAGGGCCGCGATGGTGATGATTCCCGCGCAGATCACGAGGAAGGCAACAACGTGGGTGATCAAAGAGGCATGCTCGCGGATGAGCGCAACGACCCCAGATAGAGCAATGCCGAGCGGGATAAGCGGAGTCATGAGACCGAGCCAAAAGATCCCGCAGCGCGCGATGAGCTGACTAGGAGAACGAAATGCGTAGGAAAAGAACGCAGGCAGGAGCATGACCGAGCATGGAGCACACAGCGTCAAAACTCCGCCTAAGAAGGCGATAAAAGGGTTCACTTCTTGAGGTGCTCGGCTTGGTTCGCAATGGTTGCGCGGATGTAGTCAGCATCGCGGTAGCCCGAAATGAAGCTATCGCCAATGAACATGAAGGGGGTGCCTTGAATCCCGATCTGGTAGGCATCGTTCTGCGCCTGCTTGACTTGGGCTGCGGTATTCGCATCCGTCGTATCCGCACGGAACTTATCGAGGTCACTCACGCCGGCCTTTTGGGCTAGTGCGGTCAAAGAATCCATCGTGTATTCGGGGTGTCCGGAGGGATCGGCTTCTCCGTACGCTGCTGCGACAAATTCCCAGAAGCGCCCCTGATTGGCCGCTGCGATTCCTGCCTGAGCGGCAAGGGGAGAGGACTGGGAGATCTGTGCGAGGTCGCGCCACTCGATCCTGAGCGTGCCGTTTGCAACCAAATCCTCAAGCTGAGGTTCGACCTGCTTGGCAAGGCGCGTGCAGTAGGGGCACGAGAAATCCGAGTAGAGTACCATGACGACGGGAGCGTCAACGCTTCCCTTCGCGCGAGCATCGCTGGGGTCACGGTGTTGCTGGGCGTGAATGATGCTGAGTCCCTGCTCATCGGTGACCGTGGGGGCGAAGGAACTTTGCGCGGTGGGCGCGACCGTCGCTTGTGGTGACTGCTGCATTGCAGTTGCGCTGGGCATTGCCGAGGCCGACGAAGTTGCTGCGGGGGTAGCGGGGCGGTTGGTCCACCACACGGCACCGCAAATGAGTGCGACAGCACATGCGAGAAGAGCGATAGCGATGATTCGTTGTTTGCTGCCTTGGCGCGTCGTCATTGGTCACCTTTCGCCTGAATTGATGGGGATGAGTTCAGTGTATTGTATGGGGCCCGTGAGGGCGAATAGCCTGTGAGCATAGGAAACTCGCCCGGGAAAGCGTCCCGAGCGAGTTTGTTGTTTACGTATGAAGTGCGTCAGGATGCTCGGCGGATCCGACGACGCTGAACTTCTTCGCGTCGTTCTTCTTCTGTCATGCCGCCCCAGATTCCGTAGGGCTCCTGAGCGCGCAGAGCATATTCGCGGCACTGCTCGATGACGGGGCAGGTTGCGCAAATGGCCTTAGCGCCAGCTGCACGACGGCGACGAGTAGAGCCTCGTTCGCCCTCGGGGTGGAAGAAAAGTTCCGTGTCGAGGTCGCGACATGCGCCCTGGTACTGCCATTCCCACGCATCAATCGAAGGTCCGGGCAGTCGGGAGACGTCAGACATGAGTACCTCCATTCATTGGTCTTTCCGGCAAGAGACGATCTCTTGAGGAAGGACTGAATGAAGGCTACCGAATTGTGCAAGAGTTATTCAAGCCCTTGTCACATAATCATAGTTGTTTCACAGGAAACCGAAAATGCTTTAACTTCCAGCAAAAACCGCATTATTACGGCATATAACGGCCAGCTGTAAGGAGGCTGAAAGCGTAATTTTGTTGCCTGTCACATATTCTTGCTCAGCTGTGAGCGGACAAAATCTCAGCGCTCGATTGGCGAAGACGACCTTCAGAGCTGACAATCAATAGGTAGCATTCATTTAGGTATCCTTCAGAAAGGCAGGAGAAGGCGATGCCCCGCGCACAACTTGTGCTTCCCCCGGCTCATGACGCACCGCTGACCGTTACTGCTGTTTCTTCCAAGCTTGGCGTCTCTGCCTCGACTCTTCGAACCTGGGAACGACGTTATGGTCTGGGACCGGGCGAGCGTTCCGCGGGTAGTCACCGGCGATACCTTCCCGAAGATGTTGCTCGACTCAGTCACATGATCGAGCTCATTCAAAGTGGTGTCACTCCCTCAGATGCCGCTGCGATTGTGCTTTCTCAGTCCAGAGGAGATCTCGAAGAAGTTGCCCCTCCGCGGACAGCGGATGAATTGGTTGCTGCCGCGCGCACGGGAGACCGCGAGAAGCTTGTTCACTTGATCGAGGCGAGCATCAGTGAAAAAGGCCTGCTTCATACGTGGATGCTTTTAGTTGAGCCTGCTTTCGAAGTCATGGCAACGGACTATCACGGGGAGATTCCCGGTGTTGCAGGTTCATCGCTCTTAACCCAGGCGATGTATGACGTTCTGCGTGCGATGTCGGAGCAGCGCCCTGAACCGAAGTTCCCTTCCTCTCCCAGCATCATTATTTTGGGAGACCGTGCGCACCTGCTTCCTGCTCACGTTATCGGAGTTGCTCTTCGCTGGTATGGGCCCAATGTTGTTGTCTTGGGCGCCTGCAGCCGCGGATGGGTTGGCGGAAAAGAGAAGCTCGATGCCTTTGTCGAGAATATTGATTCCAATGTCGCTGCACTTATTACCTTGGGCCAAGGGGAAGAGTGTAAAAACTTCGTGGCCTCGGCAGTGCACAACCACGGAATTGACGTGATCGCGGTTGGCTCCCAGTCGCCGCGCGTTCTGGATGATCATGTGTTGCGTGTTCGCACCGTTTCAGCGTGTGTGGAAGAAACTTTAGCGTTGCTTGGAGCGAAGCTTGCTCGAACCGTAGCGCGCACAAAGTAACCCCCATAAACAGGGAACTTGCCCGGTTTAGTGGAATTGGCCCCGTAACTGTTACTGCACGTTGAAGATCGTGTTAGCGTAGACGCGTATCTATTACGCCGCGCAGGTGCGGCAACACGCAGAGGAATAAAGATGACCCCGTGGGAAGATCCTCAGCTCATTGAGGCATTTGACGAAGAATTCGAAGAACTTGCTCATTTTGCAGCAGGATCCGTCGTTGACTGTGGATTCGGATACCTCGATCGCAATGGTGCTGTTGATCCTTCCAAGCCCGTTGAACTGTGGATTACGGGGCGCATGACCTATGTTTTTGCACTGGCTGCACTCAAGGGCTACGACTGGGCAATTCCTCTGGTAGACCACGGAATTCGCTGCCTCTTAGAAGGCCCGATGTACGACCGCGAGAACGGTGGATGGTACTCGGGCCTCGTCACTGAAATCGTTGAACGCGAAGACGGCCCACATTGGAAGGTCATTGAACCTGCAAATGGCGGCCTCAAGCAAGCCTACGCGCACGCCTTTGTCATTCTGTCTTCGAGTGCCGCTACTGTTCTGGGACGTCCCGGAGCTCGAGAGCTGCTCGATCGTGCGTTGGCTGACCAAGACCAGCACTGGTGGGAACCCGAGTTCGGACGCGTCCGCGAGGCCTGGAACCGTGACTACACCATCAGTGAGGACTACCACGGCGTGAACGCCAATATGCACACCGTCGAGGCCTATCTTGCCGCCTTCGATGCGACGGGGGATCGCCTGTGGTTGGACCGCGCTCGCGGAATTTGCCGTTTCGTGGCCGATACGGCCGAGCAATTGCACTGGCGCATTCCTGAGCACTTCAACGCTGAGTGGAATATGCTCCCCGAGCACAATGCGGATCGCCCTTCGGATCCTTTCCGTCCTTACGGGGCTACCCCCGGGCACGGTATGGAGTGGGCGCGTCTGATTCTTCATACGCGCGCAGCACTGATCGGCCTCGGTGATCGCGATGACTGGATGGTTGAAGCCGCTGAACAACTCTTTAATCGTTCCTGCGCCGATGGTTGGGATCGCCATGGCGCCGGTGGTTTCGTCTACACGACCGACTGGGACGGTCGTGCGGTCGTTGATACCCGTATGCACTGGGTCTTGTGCGAGGCCGTTAATAGCGCGTGTGTGCTCGGCCGAGTTCATGAAGAAGCGGGGGATGCCTCCCGCGTGGCTGAGTTGAGTTCTTTGTATGCGCAGTGGGTCGACTGGGCGGATCGTTATCTTCGCGAGGCCACGGGGCGTTGGATTCACGAAGTGGACGCCTCGGGTGTGGAGTCTGGTACGACGTGGGAAGGCAAGGCGGATGCTTACCATGTGGCCCAGATGCTCCTGCTCCCGCAGGTCGGAAACACTCCCTGCTTTGCCTTGGCTCTCAAGCAACTCGCGGAGTAATTCGGCTCATTATTGGTGAGCTTAGCCACGCCTCGTGGTATTTCGGTCGACGGCAGTATGCTCTGGGGCTTCAAGAGGCCTAGACTTCGTTCATGGCAGACATTCACAATGATCCTTTTGCTTTGACCGGACTGACCTACGATGACGTTCTGCTTCTTCCCGAGCTGACCGATGTTGTTCCCTCTGAGGTTGATACATCTGCTCAGCTGACGAAGAAGATCCGCCTGCGTATTCCTCTGCTTTCTGCGGCGATGGATACGGTGACCGAGGCGCGCATGGCGATTGCGATGGCCCGCCAAGGTGGTATCGGAATTCTGCACCGCAACCTTTCGATCGAAGAACAGGCTTCCCAGGTTCGTCAGGTGAAGCGTTCCGAGTCGGGAATGGTCGAGGATCCCGTGACCATCGGTCCCGATGCGACCATCGAAGAACTGGATCAGCTGTGCGGGCACTATGGTGTCTCCGGCCTGCCCGTCGTGGATGATGACCAGCAGCTCATCGGCATCATTACCAACCGCGATCTACGCTTCGTTCCCACCGATCAGTGGGCTTCCTTGAAGGTCCGTGATTGCATGACTCCTCGCGAACGACTGGTAACCGGAAAGGTTGGAACTAGCCGTGAAGAAGCGAAGGCTTTGCTTGCGACGAACCGCGTTGAAAAGCTGCCGATTATCGATGAGGATGGGCGCCTGACGGGTCTGATTACCGTTAAGGACTTCGTCAAGACTGAGCAGTACCCGAACGCGACAAAGGATCAACGCGGCCGCCTCATGGTTGGCGCTGCAGTGGGCTACTGGGGAGATACCTGGGAGCGTGCGTGTGCGCTTCGTGATGCGGGTGTCGATGTCTTGGTAGTTGACACCGCAAACGGCGGCGCAGCTTTGGCATTGGAGATGATCCGCAAGATCAAGGCGGACCCGACTTTTGATGGCGTTCAGATCATTGGCGGCAACGTCGCAACGACCGAAGGCGCTCAGGCTTTGATCGATGCGGGTGTCGACGCTGTGAAGGT
>USHU01000054.1 GCA_900554605.1 uncultured Actinomyces sp. | reverse complement strand
AACCGGCATTGAGTTCAAGCAGGCCGATAACCTCTTCGCAGCCCTGGGCGCGCACGACGCACTCGTCCTGGTCTCTGGCTCTTTGCGCGTTCTGGCTGATGCGCTGATGAAGATTGCCAACGATGTGCGCTGGTACGCCTCCGGCCCGCGCGACGGCATTGGCGAGCTGATCATTCCCGAGAATGAGCCCGGTTCGTCCATCATGCCCGGTAAGGTCAATCCGACCCAGTGCGAGGCCATGACCATGGTCGCGACCCAGGTCTTCGGTAATGATGCAACCGTTGGTTTCGCTGGTTCTCAGGGCAACTTCCAGCTCAACGTTTTCAAGCCCGTTATGGCATGGAACGTTCTGGAATCCATCCGCCTGCTTGGCGATGCTTGCGTTTCCTTCGATATTCACTGCGCGTACGGCATTGAGCCGAACCGCGAAAAGATTCAGCACCACTTGGATATCAACTTGATGCTGGTGACTGCTTTGAACCGTCACATCGGTTACGACAAGGCTTCGAAGATCGCAAAGAACGCACATCACAAGGGCATTTCTCTGCGTGAGTCCGCTCTTGAGCTGGGCTTTGTCACCCCCGAAGAGTTCGACGCATGGGTTGTTCCCGCAGACATGACGCACCCCAGCGCAGCAGATCAGTGATCTAGGGAGCATCTAGCACGTTACTGATAGTGGTCCCGGTCTGGTTTTCTAGACCGGGGCCACTTTTCGCGTTCTAGACCGTCGTCGAAACATCGCTATTTATGCATGACACTGGAAACTATTCAGCCTGAATATGTGCTCAGACGCAGACTTAATCAAAATCACAAGCGCTTGTACTGAAGCTCCAACTGCTCAGATTTATGATTTTTCCGTGAGAAAATCCCTGATCACTCCCATCATCCTTGCAGTCGCCCTTTTCGCCTGCGTTTTTGCTCCAGTGCTGCGTCCTCTGGTTCTCATTGTGGGGCTAGTGGCCGCAGTCTTCTTACCTTTTGCAGCAATCTGGCATCAGACCGCTTCTGAAGGTCCCTCATACCAACGAAATCTCTACGGCGCCCTAGCTTTGGCTCTGATTCTCATCAGCCCGGCAATCACTGCCCTGGTGATGAATGCAGCTGCCTGAACCTAAGCGCCAACCCCTTCAATAATGTGGGGCGACCAGGGTCATGGTCGCCCCACATTTTTACGCCTTGACCTGCAGAAAAACTATTGACAAGGACTCAAGGACTCAAGGATAATCATTAGTGGGTGCACCAAAGAACCGCTGCACGCCACCTGTATTCCTTCGCGGCTTCCCCCACCGCCACCGCCAGATTGGCATTTCATTCTGATCTTCTTGTCTCCAAGGACAAACCATGAAAATCATCGACGATAAGAAGTCATCCCTGAACGGATTTATTTACGTCTTTTTCTTCCTTGGCACGCTCGGCATTGCCTTTTCATTGAAAGGCATGTACAGCAATCAACCGATGGCGTGGTTTTCGCGACCGCTTGCGTGGGCATTGATCGTCGGATTCGCGCTGACTGTCGCCGGACTGATCCTGAGGCTCACAAATGCCATTAGCCTCTCACGAAAAGTCCGTTGGATTGCAATTGCCTATAATTTCGCAGTCCCATTCGTTGTTTTGGGCGTCATGATTGGCGTATTCGGAATGAACGCAATGCCCAGTTTTGGTGCTTTCCTGAACGAATACAGCGATGTGATCACCGCGCCAGCACTACTGCCATGGCTGTTTACAGGCACTCTTCTCTCGACCCTTTTCCTCCCATACAGGATGGGAGAGCTGAAGTCCCACACGCCAACCTTCAGCTCGGAAAGCGAAAAGAAAGCGTAGGTGGACACTTGTAATTCTGGGTGGCGAACTAAGACGTTCGCCACCCAGAATTTTGTGTCAGCGCGAATAGGGGCTGACGACGACTTCCGCCTTTTGCAGGTCCTTCACTTCCGAATACCCTGTCGAGGCCATAGTTCGCTTGAGCGCACCAATAAAGTTCAGCGTTCCATCCGCACGCGTCGAAGGCCCGTACAAGATTTCACTGAAGGTCCCCGAAGTCCCCACGCGCACACGGTGGCCTCGTGGGAGCTCCGGGTGCGTGGCCTCGGACCCCCAATGCCAACCACGTCCTGGAGCTTCCTCGGCGCGAGCAAGGGCCGCACCCATCATCACCGCGTCTGCACCACAGGCGATCGCGCGTGTCATGTCACCGGAACGCCCAATTCCACCATCCGCGATCACGTGGACGTAGCGACCGCCAGACTCATCCATGTAGTCGCGGCGTGCCGCAGCAACATCGGCGATCGCCGTCGCCATGGGAGCGTGGACGCCCAGGGACTGGCGAGTTGCGTGGGCTGCTCCCCCGCCAAAGCCAACCAGAATACCTGCAGCGCCCGTACGCATCAGATGCAAGGCAGCGGTATCTGTGGAGACTCCGCCCACAATGACGGGAACATCAAGCTCATAGATAAAGCGTTTGAGGTTGAGAGGCTCTGCACGCGAAGAGACATGCTCGGCAGACACCGTTGTTCCGCGGATGACGAAGAGATCAACACCAGCCTCGACAACAGCGCGCCAGTAGCGCTGGGTGCGCTGGGGCGAAAGCCTTCCTGCCACCACGACTCCCGCATCCCGGATGTACTGGAGACGTTCGGTGATGAGATCGGCTTGGATAGGTGCCGAATAAATTTGTTGAAGTCGAGCGATTGAGCCTTCGGCGGGGAGCTGGGCAATCTCATCCAAAATCGGTTGAGGATTTTCGTAACGAGTCCACAGACCGTCAAGGTCCAAAACTCCAATACCGCCAAGCTTGCCGAAGAGAATTGCCGTATCGGGACTCATCACCGAATCCATGGGGGCAGCCATGATGGGGACATCGACGTGGTAGGCATCGATCTGCCATCCAACGTTCACGTCGGCAGGGTCCCTGGTTCTACGTGCCGAAACAAGTGCGATGTCATCTAGCGTGTAGGCGCGGCGGCCTCGTTTTCCTCGACCGATTTCGACCTCATTACCCATGGGGCCATTGTAGTCACTCCACATGGGCGCGATATTGACGCCGCATCGAAGACACGCCACATACACCGAGCATAAAGTGGCACATTTCACAGTCGGCTTGCATTCTGATACGACTTTACTTTTACCCCGAAAGCCCTGTGGAGACATGACGATCGCCCACAAATTTTTACCGAATTTTTAGATTATTGAGGACGAGGCCATGGGGAGACTTCACCAGTTCCCAACCTTTTGCTTTTCAATCCACGCCTGAAGGAACGACCCTGCACGCCGAGGGTGAAAAACACTTGAAGAGATCGTCGGCAATGCGCAGAATGTATACGTCATCACAAATACACCCGCAAGTGGTGTTCGCCATTTGATCCGCAGGAGGTCATCATGTTGACAGCAGCAGCTGCCACTCAAAGGGATTTCCGTCGCAGTTCACGCGCGGAAAGCCGCATTGCGCAGGATGTATCGCGCCGCACAAACGAGCGCACACCTCGTAAGTTGGGATCTCGTGATCGCGCCCAGATGCCTGGTGCATACACGCGTTTCTCGTTCCCCTTGCCTTTGCATCCCTGATTCACGACAGTTCATCTAGCGATGTCCCACTTCCATGACGAAGTGGGACATCTTTTTTATGCGGATCTGAAATTGGACGCAAATGACGGAGCAACAGTGCACACTTAAGGCATGACACACACATCAGTTCCGTCGTGGGCACAACTCCCCTGGCTTGGCTTTGATACCGAAACAACAGGGGTTAACCCCCACAGTGACCGCTTGGTTACTGCAGCACTCGTTCTACGCGCAGACGGAGCTGCAGCCACTGCCGGCTCTGACGTCATTACGACATGGCTCGCAGACCCCGAAGTTGTCATCCCTGACTCTGCAGCTCAGATTCATGGGATCACAACGCAAACGGCACAAACCCACGGCCGTCCGATCCGTGAAGTTCTTGAAGAACTTGCCACTTCTCTTGCCTCGCATATGGGACGCGGATATCCCGTTGTCGCGTTCAACGGAAGTTTCGATTTCACCTTGCTTGAAGAAGAGCTACGCAGACATAAGCTCCCCACTCTCAGTGAACGGCTCGGTCTAAGCGAGCCCGCGCCCATCATCGATCCTTTGGTCTTGGACCGTCATTTTGATCGCTACCGCAAGGGGAAAAAACAGCTTTCTCTCATGGCCAGCGCGTACGGGGTTCCAGTTTCGGAAAATGCGCATACCGCCGAATACGACGTGGTTATGACCTTGGACGTGCTGGCCGCGATCGCCCGAAAGTTCCCGGATTGTGCGGCTCAGAGCTGCAATCAAATCCACGCATTCCAAAAGGAAGCTCACGCAGCGTGGGCAGAAAACTTTGAAAACTTTCTACGTTCAAGGGGACGGGAGACCCACATCGACCGCCGCTGGCCCATGCAATAAGGGCGCGACTCAACGCCGCGCCCTTAAAGATCTCTACTAACGAATTACTTCGCCGAAGAGTGGTAGTTCGGAGCCTCTGTTGTCATCTGGACATCGTGCGGGTACGCCGAGTACCGCCGTTTTCGCCATGTCTTGGGAATCGCCTGCGTCTGGGCGCCCGTCGGGCAGGAAGATGTTGAATTAAGTGCCGAACGCCGAGAAGTTCCTTGTCCTCCCGGTGCAGAATCGTTAGGACGGTCGTCAATCCGTCGATGGGCGGCCATTCCAGGGGGCTTTGCCGTGGAATAGACATCCGCATGATCGATGAGGATGAACATTGGAGCGATTCTTTTTTGCACTCTTGCGAGTTTTCGTAGCTTTAAAACAGTGCTGGCGGGGAGCAGCCCATCAACTGCTCCCCGCCCGCGTTTCACGCTCGATTGAGCCGTTCGACGATGAGCTTCGCAGCTTCTGCATTGCCACCTGCGTTGCATGTCTCTCTGCGAAACTCGGAAAGACGCGTGTGACACTCACGATCAGATAACACACGCATGGCAGCCTCACGAAGCACATCGGCAGTTACTGCATGGGCCTCCAACACTTCGCCCAATCCCAGCTCTTTCACCCGCCGAGCCACAGTCGGTTGATCGTTACCAACTGGTACAACCAGCATCGGCACTCCGTAGAAGAGTGCCTCATTAACGCTGTTCATTCCTCCGTGGGTAATAAAGAGAGATGCTCGTGCAAGCACCTCAAGCTGCGGAACCCTGCTGCGGACCATAATCGAGGGTGGCAGGGAGCCCAGGCTCTCAGGACGTACAGACCCACCGATCGCCATAACAACGCGCACGTCACAGCTGCGGAACGCTTCCACACACCGACGGAAGAAACGCTCGGACTTATTGAGTTCTGTCCCTAGAGAAATGTAGATGAGGGGGCCACTGCCCCCGGGAGGCGAAAATGGCTCGCTGCAACGTCCATCGATAGACGCCCCTACGAACGCGTATCGAGATGAAGGGAATTCCTTGGCATATATCTGAAAGCTCCGGGGCGTATAGACGATATTGAGGCTAGGGCTATTACACGCAATCTCGGCTTCGATCTCTCGGAAGCGCCACCCATATCTCCTACTTAAAGGTGCGGAAATGAGCGATCTAATGCGCGGAAAACGGAAGATCGACGTTAAGTACAACCCGCCGCTTCGCCCGAAGTCGTCTAGTACATGCTCATTGAGCGCAAAGGTTGAGAAGATCCTGATCGGGACTATCCCCAAACGGTCGGCGAGTGCTTTGCCTGAAACAAAGAGCATCTCGTAGATAAGGCAGTCGTAGTCTGAGCCGATACGCAGCACCGTCCGGTAAGCAGCACTCCAGCAGTGCATGCGATCCTGGAATGGACTCGGACAGAGGGGATAGTCGTCATAGGGGACAAAATGTGCGCCCGTATCTTCCACAGCTTCCCGCCACGTAGGCGAATGAATGTAGGTCACACGATGTCCCATATCAGTGAGTACCCGAGCTAAGCCGAGCGTCGGGTTCGTGTGCCCAGAAAACGGTAGATTCACCATGAGAATGGAGTAGAAATCGCACTCATTCATAGAAACGACCTACCCCATTTTTGATGACTGCGATAGAGTCCTCACTGAGCACCGGGGCGTCGAAACGTTCGAGGAAAGCAGCAATAAAATCCACCTTTTGGCACTTTCGCTCATAAGAATCCGAAACGATCAGCGGGTCAATCCAGACATCTACAAGCAGAACCAACACTTCAGCGACTTCACCCGGGAAGGCGCAGCCAATTTCACCAGACTCCATTCCCTGGCGCAGCATTCGTTCCAAGTGGGGCGCGAGCGTTGTCAGTGAGTGACGCAATGATCCCAGCAAGGCTTCAGGAACCTCGCTTACCCAGTTGGCGCGCCCGATACCATTTTGCGGACCAGAGGCGGCCATATGCGCCGTGAGGCTTGTCATCCTGTCGATCACCGACACATCCGATTGTGCAGCCAAATCTTCGACAAATGCATTCAAATACTGCAACTCACCCTGAATAACGGAACCCAACACCTCCTGCTTCGATGAGAAATGGTGATAGATCGCCCCCTTCGACATTCCGCTTGCCCCGACAATATCTTGCATGGTTGTGCTGTCGTACCCATTCTCTGCGAATAGCTGTCGGGCAGCTGCCCAGATCATCTCCCGAGTACGCTCGGACTTCTCCGCCTGATTCATACAACCTCCATAACCGACCGACAGTCGGTTTTATTTTAACGCCCTCCCCCACACCTGCAAGACAGTTCACTGGAGAGTCCAAATGACAAGACCGACCGCACTGCCACGCCTGAAC
>USHU01000053.1 GCA_900554605.1 uncultured Actinomyces sp. | reverse complement strand
AAGACGGCCTCGGCGCGGCCTGCTGCGGCGCACTTGCCTGCGGGGTCGGCGCTTGGGGAACCTTCGGCATTGCCGAGGCCCCGCCATGCCGCGCGGGCACAGCAGGCCCCGCCGGTGGAACCGGCTGCTGAACGGGCGCCGAAACAGCAGGAGCAGTCATCGAAACAGGAGCGCCAGTAGGCGCGGGAGCGGCAATCGGCGCTTCCACCGGTGCCCCGGTAGGAGCCGGAGCGGGCATAACTACCGGATCTGGCGCAGCCACAGGCGCCGAAGGCGGAGCAACCTGGACAGGTGCAGTCGTAGGCGGAGCCATCGGAGCGGGAGAAGACGCAGCAACTGAGCCGGGCACGGCCTCGGGAGAAGCAGAAGGACCAGCCCACTGATGAGCAGGGGAGGGCGCAGCAAGTGAGCCAGGCACGGCCTCGCTTGCGGAAGTTTGACGCGAGGCAAAAACAGCCTCAGACGCACCAGAACGACTCGCGCGAATATCGAGGTTCCCCATGCCACACACGCGATCAACCCAGGTCTGGCCATCTCGAGCAATAGCCCACGTGATTACAGGTCCAACGACTGTTACGTGCAAGAGCAACATGATGAAGCTATGCGCACTCTGCCTGCCCAAACCCGGTGCACGGTCAAACTCCACCCCGCGCTCGGTGGGAGTTGGCTGCGTAGAAATAGCAGCGATCTGCATAGCAAAAGCACCGGGAGTACGCCCCGAACGCGCACGAATGAACGTCGCAATAATCCACAGCTCACAGGCAACAATCACAACAACCAGCAACGAGGGATACACCCACCAAGCCAGGGCCGTGAGCACCGCAAAACACACCATGTCGATCAGGTAAGCAGCCGCCAGCGCGCCGCCGCTCGCAGGTGCCGAGTAGCTGCGCGGTGCCGCAGTGGGCGCGGCAAAAGCCCCCGGCTGTCCCGAGAATCCCATGGAAGCACCAAAATCAGGCTGGCCAGGGTAACTCGGCTGTCCGGCAAAACCCATCTCGTCCACGCCCCGTGCCTGGGAAACAGGAACCTGAACCGGAGTAATACGAAGCTCGCTCATGATGCCACCTGTCGAATGAGGTCAAAGAGGTCCGCAGCGAAGAAAGAAGCCGGGAAAATAACGGTCAATGAAAGCGCCTGGAAAATATCGGCAAAACGCCCAATCAAAGGTGCGTGGTCCTGCTCGGCGCGCATGCGAGTCCACATGAGCGACACGCAGCCCAGCACGACCAAAGCGGCCGCGGCATAAGCATTGCCAACCAGGCCTCGGGACGCGGGAGAAATCAACAGCGTCGCAAGCAAAATCAGCGCGCCCACGCGAGGAACCACGCGCGAGGACGCCCAGCGACGCTCGCGGGGAACCACAACCAAGGCGATCACCGAAGCGCAGACCAACACGAGACACGCGATCTGCCGCGTCGAATGAATTCCAACCATCGAGTAAATGACCGGCGCACCAACAAAGATCAAGCCCAAGCCCACGTACTGCACCAAGCGTGTGCGCGAGGTCGCGTCGGTGACCGTGCGGTTCACGCGTCGACCCGTGATGCGCGAGGGGGAGGGGACCTCGGGGGAGCGGACAGTCGGCGCCGAAGTCGTCACCAGCGGCATGTCGAGCAACTGCGTGGCGGGAATCCGCACCGACAGGCTCGGCGACGCGGTAATCGCACAAACGGCGAAAGCAATAGCAAAGGGAGCAACGCGATGAAGAGGCGCATCAAGGAAGGTCAAAACCGTCGCGCAACCCGTGAGGAGCCCCCAGCTCACTGCGTGTGCGCTGCTCAGGGGAGTACTGCGCCACAGCCATAGGCCAAGCGCCACGCCGGTCGCACCCCACAGGGGGAAGAGAAGCGCGGCGACCTGCGACATCGTCATGATCTGCGAGGCCTCGGCGTAGATTCGCGCGTTGCCCAGCGCTGGCAGCAGCCCAAGGAAAGAAATCCCCGCGCTCAGCGTCCACGCACACAGCAGTCCCGCGTTCGTGTGCACGCGGCGCTGATAGAGCATGACCAGGCACAGCACCAAGGACAAAGCCCCGACTGTGAGTGTTGCCCACCAAGGAAGGGACAACTTCGTCGCAAAACGGGGAGCAATGAGCGCACAGAAGATCAGGAGCGCGTCCATTGCGCAGGCAAGAAGACCGCAGATGGTGAAGACCAGGGAGGGGCGGAACCAAGGGTCGGAGGTTCGCTCGATCGCGCGCTGTTCTTGGATCTGGCGCTCGCGGCCAGAAGTGATGGAAATAAGGACGCCTTGGGGGAGGTCTGTTCCCAGTACGGCTCCCAAATTTAAGGCGCGGCCATCGGCTCCGGTGATCTGAAGGCTCGGATCAGTTGAATCGATATCGAGCATGGACAGAAGACCAGTAACTGTTGTCCCCAAAGGAACAATGAGATCTTGAGTACCCGAAGCATCGGTGACAGTGACTGCCGCCTGTTTGAGAGCCACGCCCCCTCCTTCACTTCGGTATCACCCGGATTTGGTCGTCAATTCTGTTCAAAAGTCACCATTCAGACTACCCGACGAAACAAGCACCATGCCACGGGCAGCCCAGCTACAAGCTAGGATACATACAGATATGAACAAAAACGGGAGATTGAACTCCAGGAGACTGTATGGCCGTCAATGAAACGGAAGCCCCCGAGCTCCCCAGCGGTGAAATCGCTGTCGAAAAACCGCCCAGCCAAGTTGAGGCCGGGGGAATGGGCTCGATCTTCGCGACCGTCATCCCCATGATGGGCTCGATGGGTGTCATGGTGATCATGGCGCTCACGCAAGGGCAGAACACGCGCATGCTCTTAATGGCCGGCGGCATGGTCTTCATGATGCTGTCCATGGTCGGTTTCAACATTTACCGCCAGGTCTCCCAGTACCGGAACAAACTCAACTCCCAGCGCCGCGAATACCTCTCGTACCTCTCCGAGACTCGTACCAGCGTGCGCAACATTGCCGCGAAGCAGCGAATCTTTATGCAGTGGTACCTTCCCGAGCCCGATGCCCTGGTGCTCCTCGCCGAAGAAGGATCGCGCCTGTGGGAACGCGAAGTCGGAGACGAGACGGCAGTTTCGACTCGCGTGGGCACATCCGATCAGGAGCTCGCAATGCGCCTGGTTGAGCCCGATATCCCGCAGATGGCTAACCCCGACGTCGTGTGTCACTCGGCCATGCGCCGCTTCCTCGACGTTCACCACACGGTCGAAAACCTCCCCTTTAGCTTGGATCTTGGCCAGTTCTCTCACGTGGAGGTTGCCGGTGACGCGGAGCTTGCTCGCGGGGAAATCCGCGCACTCTTGTGTCACTTGGCGGTCATGACGCCGGACGCGGCCTTGAAGATCGCGGTGCTGACCAGCCCTGAGAATCTCTCCCAGTGGGAGTGGATGAAGTGGCTTCCCCACATCCGCTCCGCCGAAGTGACCGACGCCCTGGGTGGCGCGCGCATGGTGTGCACGAGCTACGCCGAACTTGAGCAGCTCCTGGGCGAGGAAATGACGACCCGAGGCCACTTCCAGCCTCGAAACGACGCTAGCCCCTGGCCGCACCTCATCGTCGTCACCGACGGCCTAGAACTCCCCCCGGATTCCCACTTGGGCTCCATCGAGGGCTGCGCGGGCGTGACGATCATCAAGGTCCTCACCTCGTGGGGAATGTTCGCCTCTCCCACCGGCGTGCGCCTCCTCCTTCACCCGAGCTCGGACGAGCGCACCCCCATGGAAATCCTGCTCCTGGAAGCCAAGCCTGTGCTTGCCAACGCGGACTTCATGGGAATTCCGCAGGCCGAGGCCGTGGCTCGCCGCCTGACCCGCTTCCTGACCGCCGGCGGCAGGGATGCGGCAACCCCCGTCGGTAAGCCCGATCCCAAGCGTTCCCAAGACCTCATGGAATTGCTCAATATCGGCGATATTCGTGACTTCGATGCAGATCGGCAGTGGAAGCGCCGCAATGGACGCGATCGTCTGCGCGTTCCCTTCGCTGTGACCCCCGAGGGTATCCCGGTTGTCTTGGACATCAAGGAAGCCGCCCAACAGGGTATGGGTCCCCACGGCCTGCTGATCGGTGCGACCGGTTCAGGTAAGTCCGAAGTGTTGCGTACCTTGGTCTTGGCCCTGGCGCTCACGCACTCTCCCGAACAGCTGAACTTCGTTCTGGTCGACTTCAAGGGTGGCGCGACCTTCGCGGGCATGTCCGATCTGCCCCACGTCTCGGCCATGATTTCGAACCTGGAATCGGAACTGTCCCTGGTTGATCGTATGGAGGACGCTCTCCACGGTGAAATGGTTCGCCGCCAGGAGATCCTGCGCGATGCGGGTAACTACGCCAACGTCACCGATTACGAAGAGGACCGTTTGGCCGGGAAACACAACTATCCCGTGCTTCCTGCGCTCTTCATCATCCTCGATGAGTTCTCTGAACTCTTGACCGCGAAGCCCGACTTCGGCGAACTCTTCGTCGCCATTGGTCGTCTGGGCCGATCCTTGTCGATCCACATTCTGCTCTCCTCACAGCGCTTGGAGTCCGGCAAGCTCAAGGGCTTGGATTCGCACCTGTCCTACCGCATTGGTCTGAAGACCTTCTCCGCCTCTGAATCTCGAGAAGTCCTGGGCGTGACGGACGCCTACGACCTTCCTCCCTACCCGGGTTCGGGCTTCCTTCAGCCAGGCACAGATCAGCTGATCCGTTTCCGCGCCTCCTACGTCGCAGCCCCGCCGCCACCTCGTAGCGTCCTACCCAGCGCGCAGGCTGAAACCGCGCGTATCCGCCTGCTGCCTTTCTCTCTGGGAGAGGTCTTGGACGAGACTCCTGAGGATGACGTTCCCGAGGGCGGCCTCGTGGCCCCCGGCGACGAGCGCTGGGAGGGCATGACGGAAATCGACATTGCGGTGGCGCGCATGAAGGGTAAGGGAATGCCCGCCCACCAGGTGTGGCTCCCGCCCTTGGATGTTCCCGAGACCATGGATTCGCTCATGCCGGACCTGGCCGTGGATCCCGAGCTCGGCCTCATCTCGCACGAATGGCGTGCAAAGGGACCGCTGCATATCCCCATGGGTATCGTCGACCTTCCGCACGAGCAGCGCCGCGAGACCCTGGAGTACGACTTCTCCGGGGCCGGCGGTCACATGTCGATCCTCGGTGGTCCGCTTTCAGGTAAGTCGACCGCCTTGCGTTCTGTGGTCATGGCATTGTCCTTGACGCACACGCCGAAGGAAGTTCAATTCTTCGTCATCGATTTCTCGGGCACTTTCGCGGCTTTTGAGGGCGGGGCCCACATCGCGGGCGTTGCTTCCCGAGATGACGAGGACATCTTGAATCGTATGGTCTCTGAAATTGAGGGCATCATCGAGGACCGCGCCGCCTACTTCCGCGCGAACCGCATCGACTCCATGGCGACCTATCGCCGAGGCCGTGCACAGGGACGCTTCGACGATGGCTATGGTGATATCTTCCTGATCGTTGACGGTTGGGGAACCCTGCGAAGCGACTTCCCCGATGCGGAAGACCGCATTCGCCTCATGGCTGAGCGCGCTCTCTCCTTCGGTGTCCACTTCATT
This sequence comes from uncultured Actinomyces sp., assembly GCA_900554605.1. GTDB lineage: Bacteria > Actinomycetota > Actinomycetes > Actinomycetales > Actinomycetaceae > Pauljensenia. The sequence goes on along the minus strand of USHU01000053.1, from coordinate 1,276 downwards.
GCAACCGCACTGCGCAAGATGGACTTCCGTCTTCAGATGCAGGATATTTTCGGTTCGCGTCTTGAGCTGCGCATGGGTGATCCTTCGGATTCGGAGTTCCGCCGTGAAAAGGGAAGCAAGGTCCCCGAGGGGCGCCCGGGCCGTGGTCTGTCGATGACGGGTCACCACATGCTTGTTGCCTTGCCGCGCGCCGATGGGATCCATGATCCTCAAACGATCGGTGAAGGTGTCGAGGCGACCCTTGTTCGCATTGCTTCCGCGACCGAGCTTGGTCCGCGCCTGCGCCTGCTGCCTGAGAAGATCATAGTCTCGCAGATCGAGGCCATTCACGGTCCGCAGAACAGGATCGTGTTGGGTCTGGAAGAACGCCGCTTGAAGCCGTGGACTTTCGACCTCGACAACGAGTCGCACATGTACGTTTTTGGCGATGCGAAGTGCGGAAAGAGCTCATTCTTGCGCAACCTGGGCAATCAGGTCTTGGCCAAGCCGGGAAGCCGGCGCGCCATGCTGGTCGTTGTCGATGTTCGCCGCTCCCTTCTGGGCGAGTGGAGCGAACAAGACATGCCGATGTACATCTCGAACCGTGACGAGATCTTGGGCAGCATGGAGGCGGTTGCCGAGCAGCTGCGCATGCGGCTTCCCGGACCGGACGTTACTCCCGAGCAGTTGCGTCAGCGCAACTGGTGGAAGGGGTCAGAGGCGTGGGTCCTGGTCGATGACTACGACTTGATCTCTACGGGTGGTTTGAGTGGTTCTCCGCTTGCGCCGCTGATTCCCTTGCTGTCTCAGGCGCAAGACATTGGTTTCCACCTGGTGATTACTCGCCGCATGGGTGGTGCTTCGCGCGCAGCCTACGAGTCTGTTTTGCAGGCCCTGTCTGAACTGTCAGCAACGGGCATCATGATGTCGGGTAACCCCTCAGAGGGCATGGTCATTGGCCGCGAACGTCCGCGTATGCTCCCCAAGGGCCGAGGCCTGGTCGTCTCGCGCGATCAAGGAACCTTCTTGGCGCAGATGGCGTGGGATGAGTCGCGAGCCTAATAGTCAGATTATTCTGCTGCTTTCTTAGTCTTGAAACGCGGGACTCCCAGCGAGTTTGATGTTTCAGATGGTAACTTGTCGCCTGGTAAGTTCGCTGACCGGGCAGGGTTTGCGCGTTTCACGTGCTGGTGTGGCCGGTCACAACGGAAAGCTGTGAACTGTGGCAGATAAGATCACTTTCGACCGCGCCGGGGCCGGAATTGTTGAGAAGAAACAGTGGCAGGATGCTGAGTCT
>USHU01000052.1 GCA_900554605.1 uncultured Actinomyces sp. | reverse complement strand
TCCTTTTGGACGCCCCGGCCTCAGTGATCAGAAACGATCAGGCTTGAGTGGAGCGATGCCGTGAAGCGTAGGGTTCGCTCTCGAGTTCGGATCCTGCCGGAGCCGAAGCGGGCGAAGCCTGCTCGAGGTTGGTTCCACGCAGCTTCGAGATGCCGCGCATGCCGTGGTAGACGATGATCGCAGCGCCGGTACCCAGGGCGATGCCGCCGAAGGTCATGCCGCTGATGTCCCAGGTGAAGTCTGCGATTGCGACGATCAGTGCGATGGCAGCGGTATTGAGGTTGACCGGGTTGGCGAAGTCCACGCGGTTCTGGACCCAGATACGCACGCCGAGCATGCCGATCATGCCGTAGAGGACGGTACCGGCGCCGCCGAGGACACCGGAGGGAATCGTTGCGATGAGCGCACCGAACTTGGGCATGAGGGAGAGCAGGAAGGCGCAGCATGCTGCGACGATGTAGGCAGCCGTCGAGTAGACGCGGGTTGCGGCCATAACGCCAATGTTCTCGGCGTAGGTCGTCGTACCGGAACCGCCGCCCGCACCTGCGAGCATGGTGGAGATACCATCTGCGAAGAGGGCGCGTCCGGTCAGATCGTCAAGGTTCTCGCCGGTCATTGCGGACACGGACTTCACGTGGCCGACGTTTTCTGCGATGAGGACGAAGACCACGGGGATGAAGAGGCCCAGAGTGGAGACGGAGAAGGAGGGAGTGTGGAATTGCGGCAGACCGAACCATGCGGCCTCGCGAACTGCATCGAACTTGACCTCGTGCTGGAAGACTGCAGCAACGTAGCCAATGAGGACACCAAAGAGGATGGAGAGGCGGCCGATGATGCCCTTGAACAGAACCGTGATCAAGCAGATTGAGATGATTGTGACGACTGCGGTGATGGGTCCGGTCTTCACCCAGTTCCATGCGGCGGGTGCAAGGTTCAGACCGATGAGGGCAACGATTGCGCCTGTAACGGTAGGGGGCATGATCGCATCAATCCAGCGCACACCTGCGAAGTGAACGATGATGCCGACAAGAGCCAGGGTTGCACCGGTGGCAATGATGCCGCCCAGGGCGAAGCTCGGACCGAGATCCTTCGTTCCGGAGACTGCCAAGATTGGCGAAATTAAAGCGAAGGACGACCCCAAATAACTTGGGAGTCGTCCTGCAGTGATAAGGAAGAAGAGGAGCGTTCCGATTGCCGAGAAGAACAGCGTCGTTGACGGCGGGAATCCGGTGAGCAAGGGAACCAAAAAAGTTGCCCCGAACATTGCAACGACGTGTTGTGCGCCAATTCCAATTGTTCGAGGCCAAGAAAGACGTTCGCCGGGAAGAACTACGTCCCCGGGAGCAATACTGGTGCCATCGCCATGAAGTTTCCAGCGGAAGAATCCAGATTGTGCAACAGACATGCTGTTAAATCTCCGATCAGTTAAAAGGTCTGGGCCGAAACCGGTCGGAACACCATCATAGCCTTCTTTTGCGGTTCAACATAAAACCGCTCGCTATGTGGCGCCTCACATCAGATGCCCTCAATGTGGCATCCTTGAGGAAGTAAGAACATGAAGGGAGCCTGATGAGTGCATTAAACCCTTATGCTCCCGGTGGGAGTGGGATCAGCGGGCATGGCGCGGCAGCTGCAAACGGCGCCGCTGGAATTGATGATCCCTATGGTCCAACCCCGCACCTTGAGACTGCCAAGCCCCAGCAGACGCAAATGGTCTTTCCGGGTACCGATGATCCAGCACTGCTGTACGTCTTTTCCTCGCCCGGTTATACCTCCCCCAAGCCTCAAGTGAATTCTGTTGCCACTGCTGCCGCATGGTGTGGGTGTTTCTCTTTGCTTTTCATTCCCGCATTCATCGCGGTTATTTTGGGGACGATCGGGCTTGTGCAGTCAACGTCGATGAACGGCGTAGGGCGCAAGGCCTCGACTGGGGCAATTGGTGCTGGCATCGTCGGGATTGTGTTCTGGGTTTTAGCCTGGATGCTTGCCTTTAGTGGGTTGAAGTAGGAGATTCACTCGCGGGGCATTCCTATGGTGAGGGATTCCACGCTGGACATTGGCATCAAAATTTCGCGATTTCGGTGAATTCCGCTAGCATTACGGGGTGCGTGTTTCACGCTCCGGAGGATTCGCCTAGTGGCCTATGGCGCACGCTTGGAAAGCGTGTTGGGTGCAAGCCCTCGGGGGTTCGAATCCCCCATCCTCCGCAATACATCCCCGGGATCCGTTGAGATCCCGGGGTTTTCCTTTTGTTTCCAACGGTTTTGGGCTGTGGGTATTGAAACCGATATATACCGATTGGTACGCTTGGGGGCGGTAAAAACGCCCCCAATACGCCCCCAATACGCCCCCATCAATTTGAGGTTCGGTTATCTTGCAGAAATTCCCTCCCGGGATCGAGAGGGATACAGTGTGTGAAAAATATAGAGCAAGCGCCTATCCCTGGGTGAAGAGATTTAGTGTCCTTTCATACGGATGGGGTATAAGAAAACCCGCTCCTGTGCAGGTGCGGGTGGCATGAGAAAACCCCACTCGCAAGTCGCGGTGGGGTTTAGGGTTGGTTCAGTTAGCTATGCAGCAGTATCGGCATTTTGCGCTTCGAAGCCCGTGCGGAGTTCTTCGAGTTCAAAATCAAAAGCTCCGGCATACTCGTCATTAAAAGCAGCGAGCCGCTCAATCCAATCTTGGTTAACTTGCTTGTGCTCGACAAGCGCAGCGACTGCGTCCTCTACGTCCGGGCCGTCGTATTCGAGCATTTCTAAGAAGACAGGAATATACTCGCGGTCGTCTAACGCTTCCAAAAGCGCGACCACATCAAGGACAAACTTTGTTGGAGTGTCACGCGATTCCATAGACGATGTATACCCTATCTAGTCGCTCTGATGGGATAGATACTCTTAATTTTGCCACGCTTTACTCCGTCGTAGGAGTAGATAACTGCAATCTTGATTCCGTTGCACTCTCCCACAAGTTTGGCACCCTTCGGCCCGGTTGTTGTTATTCCCGATCGCAAAAGCGTTTCAGCTGCCTGCAGGATAGCTCTTTCCGTTCAGCTTCGCGGGAACTCTGTTCCGCCGAAACACCGGCCGTAGCCGCGCGGGTTATAGCCTCGAAGCAGCGGATCGCTTTCGACTCGCATGCTCATAATGAGCACGAGCGTATTTGGAAAGAGTTGGAGCGATTGAAGAAAAAGCTCTAGCCAAAGAAAAGTCTCCGCCCGCCCGCAGTGTGCGGACGGGCGGAAAATCTATGTCGCCTTGAAAATCAGGCGCGACGCTTGCGAGCAGTCACAGCAGCGCCGCCAGCAGTTGCGACAAGAGCGGCTGCGACCAGAACTCCTGATTCGAAGCCAGTCTTTGCCAGTTCAGGCTTCTTTGGCGACTGAGTCGTCGGCTGAACAGGAGCAGGCGTGGTGGGAGTGGTCGCCGACGGAGTCGGGGCCTCGGTCGTTGGAGTTGCGGGCTGAGTCGGTGCCGGAGGCTGAGACGTGGAGGGCGCGGGAGTCGGCGTTGCCGCGATCTGTCGGATCACGATGTCGGTATCGCGACCAACCGCGTGTGCGTCAGTTGGATTGTTCGGATCCACGGTCTGCGCGGCCTCGTTAAAGCCGAAGATCGACTGGCCGGGAACAATTTCGTAGCCGCTGGGAAGCTGGGGCAGAGCGGTCGACGCCGCACGAGAAGGATCCGCTTGATCATTGGCATAGACCGTCGAAGCTAAAACTTGGCCAGAAGGATCGACCAGACGGACTTGTCCGAGGTGTGAGTACCTGACCTCGCAGACAAAGTGAATTGCAGGATTGTCTGGATCGAAGTTCACGGCAGGTGCGGAGATCTGCAGCGTGTACGACCCCTGGACGACGGGGCTAGGGATTGAAGGGAGTGTCGCCGAGCCCGGGGCGGGCTGGTACTCCTGACGAGGCTCAAGAATGGTTTCGTTTTCGTCTGCGATGTAGCAGGTCGCGGGGCCCGCGACCTCGGCGGCCTGCGCCGACTGCTGAGCAAAGACGGGCAGTGCTGCGACGAAAAGTAGTGCGGTCGCTGCGCAAGTCAGTTTGGTTCGCATTGAAATTCCAACCAGCTTTCTTCCTCAATGTTTAAACGCGGTGATGGGGATGCGCTCATTCGATTCAAGTTTATATCGAGAGGGCTAGCTGTCCAAATATGTGGCTTGCGGGGCCTAAGAAACTGGGAGGAAGACTGCATTTGTGACCACGGGTCGCCGCGAAAGCTTTGGTCCGTGTAAACTACTTTCGGATCCTCCGCGTGACGGTATCATCCGAACCTCCCCAGGGTCGGAAGGCAGCAAGGATAAGGGTGCGCTGCCGGGTACGCGGGGGGTTCTTTTTATTTCGGCGCCAAATGGCGATTCTTCTCCTGTGTAACTACACACATATGGTTGCGAGGCGACCTATTTGAGACCTCGAAAAACTCATCATTTTTCCAGCTGGAAAGCCGATTTCTTCGCCCTCAACATCCTGGTGTGTGTGCAGGTCAATAGCTATTTGTCGATACAAATCTGAATCCGTATATACGTGCCACCTCATTACAAATAGAATCGACCTGATCCATCTCTACCTTCAACAGGAGAACACAGTGCATAACGTCGGTTCGCGCTCTATCTGGCGCCGCGCCGGTCAGATGCTGTCCATCTTGATCGTCGCAACCCTCGTGGTCTTTGGACTGGGAAATAACCCCAGCCGCGCCGCAACTCCCGTCCTCAACGTCAGCATTACCCCGGAAAAGACTTCCTACAATTCCGGCGATACCCAGAAGTACACCGTCTCATGGTCGTGTACCTCGGTGACTGAGGACTGTGTGGACTCAGTGATTAAGGTGCGCATTCCTCATGCTGTGAACCAGGCGGGCGATGCTGTCGATAAGGCAGTTGCAGCGAACCTTGCAGCAACTGCTGCTTCGGGAACGCCTGCGGTGAGCGCGAATATCACTCAGGGAACAGCGACCACCGACGCTTACGTTACCTACAACATGGGACGTATTCCCGCGGGTAACTCCTACCAGGCTGTCATCACCTTCGAAATGCCGAACGGCTACACGCCTGATCAATCGACGGTGTCGCCCGAGGTTTCATTTACTTCGGCGGACACGACGGTAACCGATGATACGAAGGTTACTAACCATGCGGAAACCACTCTTGCTCTGACCAAGAAGAAGCCCACGGCAATCGGTCCGAAGGGAAGCAACGTTACCTATTCGTTGACGCCGACGATTACCTCCGGAACGCTTGGTCCGAACCGCGGCAAGCTCGCCATGACCAATGTGAAGCTTGTTGACAAGCTTCCCTCATGTGCAACCTACGTCAGCACTACTTCCCAGGGCTCAACTGATGGATCTGAGTTCACTGGAGTAGAACCGACCTACGACGCAGCGACGCACTCCTTGACTTGGAACCTTGGAACTCTGCGACCTAATGTCGTCGACCTCCAGCTCAATGTCACTCTGAACTATCCAACGAGCTGCGCAGATAACACCGTTACCAACACAGCAACCGTTACGGGTAGCCCCTACGGTGATCCCACGAAGACCGCATCGGCTAATTCCTCGGTCTCGCACGACTTTGCCGACAGGGTCACCTACGGTGGTACCTTCTCCAAGAATGCTCTGCAGCAGTTCAAGCGTGGTCAAAACGGCATGTGGTTGTACTGGTACAGCAACACCTCAAACATGCCGGTTGTTCTGGAATACACCGACTACCTCAGCTGCGCGCTTACCTCTCCTACCGATGGATCGACTGACTGCGCGAATCCGTTGATGTTCGCTCGCGGGGCAGAGCTCAACACGACTTCTCCGGTCGAATTCACCTACTGGACCAACAAGGGCAACACGGGAACACAAACCTTGACGGCCTCGAAGAAGTTCGATTCAACTGTTCTGGCAACAGACGAATACATCACGAAGTTCCACTACAAGCAGACTCTGAACCCCTCGGAAAATGGTCGTTTCATCGTCCAGGGTCAGATCAATGCGAAGACTCCCACGACTGAAGCCGGAGCCGACTACGTTCGTGCCGACACGAACTTAAATGCGTGGAAGGCCGGGACAGATCCCTCGTGGGTTCGCGTCCAGAACTGCGTGACCGACCTGTCGATGAAGTCCGAAGACGGGACTCAGTCCATTGGTATTCCTGCGGATAACCTCTGTGACATCCTCCTGCTTGAGACCTCGCGTCCCTCGTACTACAACGCAAAGTCGACCATTGCGAACTCTCAGGCAGCCCCGGGACAGGAAGTGACCTTCTCAGTCGTTGCCAACAACCGGACGATGTCTGCACCGGCTCAGCCGATCATTGCCGACCTCCTTCCCTGTGGCATGACCTACGTTGAGAACTCGGTTGCGGGTGGACCACGAGGCTTCAACGCAACCGTCGACTCCTCGCGCTGGGTCACGGACGCAAGCGGGTGCTCTCGCCAATTGGTGACCATTACGTGGCCCGGCTTCAAGGGTGTTGACGCAACAAGCGTGACCTTGCGAGGCCTCGTCACCAACAAGATGAAGCCCGGAACCTACACGAACCAGGCATTCATCTCTCCGGCAGAGCGCGAATACCAGAACGCCGATCCCTGCTTCTACTCGGGCACCACCGATATCTACGACATCAATGCCAATGGCTCTGTCACCGATAAGGTCTGCCCCGTAACCTCAGGCATGAGTGTCAACGAACTGGCAGCAGCAGGCGTTGTTCTTGAGAGCCTCGGCTCGGTTCCTGGATCGGTGTACATGAAGTACAACGATGGCACCTCCCTGATCCGTCAGGGTGAAAACGGAACTTTCCGCATCACCCCGACCAACACCGGTAACGCCAACCTGTCGGATATGACCGTCTACGGCACCCTGCCGCACGTCGGCGACACGGCAGTTCGCACCAGCGCCAGCCGCGGTTCCGAGTGGGCGCCCA
>USHU01000051.1 GCA_900554605.1 uncultured Actinomyces sp. | reverse complement strand
CCCATGCGAGAACGGCCCAGCCGGATCCCTGCAGGCCGCGGGCTGCGGCGGCGAATTGTGCCTGGAACTTCTCGAAGGAGCCGAAGAATTCGTTGATGGCGTCGGCCAGATCGCCTTCGGGGCGAGAGGTGCCGTCACCGGTCATATTCGTCCAGAAGATCGAGTGGTTGGTGTGGCCACCCAGGTTGAAAGCCAGGTTCTTTTCCCACAGGTTGATTGCGGCAAAGTCGCCGGCTTCGCGGGCTGCTTCCAGCTTTTCCAGTGCGGTGTTTGCGCCGGCCACGTAGTTGGCGTGGTGCTTGTCGTGGTGCAGCTCCATGATCTTTGCAGAGATGTGGGGCTCCAGTGCCGCGTAATCGTAGGGAAGTTCGGGAAGGGTGTAAACGCTCATCGGGCTCTCCTTACACTTAGGGGTTGATACCCCAAGCCTAGTACTTAAGTCCCTATGTGTGAGTGCATAGGTGGGCGAGTTCACTCAGCGCTCAACGCACCACGCAAAAGGGGAGAGGGGGAAGGGTCAGTGGCCTCGGCCTCGGCGGAAAAGATGGGAAATCCCAACAACAACTCCGGTGATCAGCGAACCGAGCACAATGCCAAACACTGCCGCACACGCGGTCTCAACAAGCCAGCCAAGGAAACCGCCGCCCGAAGCGAGCGCGTGTTCGATGGTCGACACGACGTTGTGGAAGAAGCCGACGCCCACCTTCGCGAGGTTTTCGATGACGAGGTGTCCGCCCACCCACAGCATCGCAACCGTTCCAATAACGCCGATTGCGTTGAAAATCTTGGGCATCACGCGCACAATTCCACGGCCGATATTATCCCCGGGACCGGGACGATTATCGTCCGGATGCGTCGCGCCCTTGGCCAAGCGAAGCCCAAAATCGTCCATGCGCACCAGGACAGCAACGATTCCGTAGACAAAGAAAGTCATGAAGAAAGCGACTGCGATCAAGACCGCGACCCGCATCGACATGGACTCGGCGTTCAGTCCGTCCATGGAGACCAGCATGATTTCCGCCGAAAGAATGAGGTCCGTGCGCGAGGCTGAAGAAACGATGCTTTTTTCGAGGTCTTCCGCGCTTTGAGGGGCCGTATCTTCGGCTGAGTCTTCGTGTTCGGGAAGCCAGTGCAGGGCCTCGAGAATCTTCTCGCCGCCCTCAAAACACAGGTAAGCGCCGCCCGCAATGAGGAGGAAAGGCAGGACCTGCGGCGCAAACCACGTGAGCAGCAGCGCGACCGGCAGAATAACAACCAGCTTGTTGATCAACGAGGCCTTGGCGATTTTCCCGATAATCGGCAGCTCGCGCTTGGGGGACAGCCCGGAGACGTACTGCGGAGTAACAGCGGTGTCATCGATGACGACGCCAACCGCTTTGGCCGATACCTTCACCGCGCTCGATGCGACATCGTCAATAGACGAAGCCGTTGCTTTTGCCAGAGTCGCAATATCGTCCAGAAGTGCTACCAGTCCGCCAGACATCCACTCATCCTTTTCCTTGGGGACACAGGCATTCTAATGGGCGAGCGGGATGGCCTGCGCGGTGGGGGAGCTCGTGGGAATATGTGCGTGAGAACTTGCGTGAATAAGTCGACGCAGATGCAGGTCAGGCGTGAGAAAGTAATGCTATGACGGAATCACTGATTGACACTCTTCCCAGTCCGACGCCGGGTTTGGAACCGGAGTTGATCGCGCGCTTGGCCGCAGACCTGGGTAGTGCCGGGTGGAGCGTTGACGCGATGGAAACCATGATTAGCCCGACGGCACGTGCTGCGCTCATGCGTAATCAAAGGGTTCCGGCGCTTCGCGAACTTCAGCGGAAAGATTCCCCAGCTGCGGTGTTGACGCGTTTCTTTGTCTTGGGCTGCGCGGAAAGTGGGGATGTTCTTGCACAGGCTCTGCCCACTCTTGGGGTGCGTGGTGCGGTTGACCTGGGATTGATTTTTCCTGCACTTGATGTGGAATCGCCTTCGGGTCAGCAACTGTTTAAGGCAAATTACGACCTGCGTCCTCACGCGGCGCAGCTTCAAGGTGGCCTCAAAAACTGGTGGATCCTGTCGGACCTGGGTGAAGACGTGACGGGTGAACCCATTCGCCCAGATCACGTTTTGGGAATCGGCGGGGCAACGACCTCGCTCTTGAAGGCGGCGCTACGGACTCCTGTCGAATCTGCTTTGGATTTGGGGTGTGGATGCGGAATCCAAGCCTTGTATTTGGCCACACACGCTACTCGCGTTGTTGCGACCGACCTGTCGTCGCGAGCCTGTGAGATCACGCGCTTCAATGCCACACTCAATGGCGTCGAATTAGATGTTCGCCAAGGCTCTCTGTTTGAACCGGTTGAAGGCGAAGAATTTGATCTGATCGCTTCGAATCCGCCCTTTGTCATCACCCCAGACTCGCTTCGAAGCTCGGGGGTTCTGGAATACCGCGACGGCGGAATGAGCCGTGATCATCTGGTGCGCACGGTGATCCGGGAAAGCCCGAACTACCTCAAGCCCGGCGGTGTTGTGCAACTCCTTGCGAATTGGGAAATTCCCGGACGATTGGGACACCCTGAGGACTGGGAAAATGTCGTGCGCTCATGGGTCGAAGACCTTCCCGTCGACGCATGGATTGTGCAGCGCGATAGGCTTGATCCCGCTCACTACGTTGAAATGTGGCTTCGCGACTCCGGTCAGCAATTGCACCAGCGCAAAGACTACGAACGCGAATACGCCCAGTGGCTTGATGATTTCGTTCAGGCAGGAGTCGTCGAAATTGGCATGGGCATGGTTGACCTGCGAAAGCTCGATACGCCGCGACCAGGGGTCTGCGAATGCGATGAACTCGAAGGAGGAGAATCCCCATCCGGCGAAGACGTTCAGCGCGCGCTTGCATCCTTGCGGCTTCCCGATGATCTCAGTGACCTTCACCTGTACTTTGCTTCCGATGTGACGGAAGAACGGCATTTCCTACCCGGAGCACAAGATCCTTCCGCCTTGGTTCTTCACCAAGGCGGAGGGCTTGGACAATCGGTTGCCTCGACCACTGCACTGAGTGCCTTGGTTGGTGCGTCCGATGGAGAACTCAGCGTGGGGCAGATCTGCGAGGCGCTTGCAGCCCTTCTGGAATGCGACTCTGCGCAGCTTCAGGACGAACTGTTCCCGCAGGTGCGCACCTTAATTCGCTGGGGATTCCTTCGGCTCGAATCGGATCAGGAGTAACTGAGATGCCTCTCCCCGCGCCTCTGACCCATCAGCCGCCCCTGTGGGTGTGGTTCCTTGTCGGCACATTTGAACTAGTGATCCGGCTGATTGCGTTGGGCGTAGTCCCGAAGCGGAGGCGCGCATCCACGTCTACCGCGTGGCTTTTGCTCATCTTCTTATGGCCACTTGTTGGCGTCCCGCTGTACCTATTTTTCGGTTCATGGTGGGCCATGGGCAAAGCTCTACGATCAGATCCGGCGGCGCACCAACTGGTCAAGGGAATCTTGCGCGGTGATAGTGGAAGCGAAAGAGGCCTCGTCAATGACGGAATAGATGAGCGCACAGCCTCACTGATGCGACTTAACCAAAAGCAAACCTCTTTCCCGCCCAGCCATGGGCGTGTTCTGCAGCTTCTTGGCGATACTGACCAAGCTTTTGAAGCGATGGCACGCGAGGTCGATCAAGCGACTCATCACGTGAATGTCCTGTACTTCCAGACCTCGTGGGATCATTCCACTGATCCACTCTACAAAGCCTTGGTTCGTGCCTGCGCTCGCGGGGTCAAAGTTCGATTGCTGATAGATCATCACGGGCTTCGCACTATTCCCGGATGGCGTGGTTTCAGCCGAATGCTCGATGAGTCTGGGATCGAATGGCACCTGATGCTGCCCATGAGCATCTTTAAAGGTCACATTCGACGTCCTGACCTGCGTAACCACCGCAAGCTGCTCATCATTGATGGCCAGAAAGCCTTCATCGGTTCGCATAATTTGGTTGCCTCGGACTATGACACTCCTGCCTACCAAAAAGCGGGAATTGAATATCACGATACTTCCGTTGAAGTAAGCGGTGCAGTGGTCCGCCAGGTTCAAGCTGTTTTCGCTTCAGATTGGTACTACGCCACCAAACAGGAGCTTTCGCTTGAAGAACTTAATCTTTCCGGGGAGGGCGAAGCACCTGAAAACACCATGGGGCAACCGATGCAGATCATTCCATCCGGACCTTCGTATCCCTCAGAACCGAATCTGCGGATGTTCATCTCGATGGTGTCACAGGCTCGGCAGCATGTCTCTATTGCCAGCCCATACTTCATCCCGGACGAACCCCTGCTTGCTGCACTCACCGGTGCGGCAATGTCAGGAGTTCACGTAGACCTCTACGTTTCAGAGCAATTCGACCAATTCTTGGTAGGACATGCGCAGCGTGCATACTACGAGGCTCTCTTGATCTCCGGAGTGAATGTCCATCTTTATGCGCCGCCTCATATGCTCCACTCGAAGTACGTCGTGGTTGATGGAGAGCTTGCCGCAATCGGCTCATCGAATATGGATTACCGTTCCTTCGGCTTGAACTACGAAGCCATGCTTTTGGCTCAGGATCCTTATCTTGTCCAACTTCTGGAGGGGAATAACAGGCGAATCGAAGCATCTTCGCGACTGCTCAGCCTTGATGAATGGAACGCGCTTCCCTGGTACAAGCACTACATCGATAACATCTGCCGCCTGGGCAGTGCACTGCTCTAAAACCGCGGGGGCTACTGGCCGTAGTGATAGCGGCAGGAGATGATCCAGAGGGTTTTACCGTCGTCGCTGATCTGGTAGATCAGGCGGTGACGTGAGTCGATCCTGCGCGACCAATACCCCGAAAACTCGTAACGGAGGGGTTCAGGTTTGCCAATACCCTCGTTTCCGTTGCGTTGGATGTCTTTGATGAGTGCGTTAATGCGCTTGAGGGTTTTGCGATACTCGAGCTGCCACCACACGTAGTCGTTCCATGCTTCCTCGTCCCACGTGATGTGCATGCTCAGTCCTCGTCGAACTCAACGAGGTCATGGACGACACCCTCACCAGCGCGGTGACGCGCGATCGATTCGCGCAGGTGACGAGCATTCGCTGGGGACTGCATAAGGTAGACGGTCTCCATGAGGGACTCGTACTCGTCAAGGGCCATGATGACGGCGCTCTCGTGACCTTGGCGGGTGATGATGATTTCCTCACGGTCGTTGACGACCTGATCGAGGACCTCGGCGTAGCGTGCGCGCGACTCGCTGTAGGTCATGGTCTTCATGGGTGCTCCTCCCTTCTTCATGTATGTACAGAATATTGTACGGATTCTTATGGCATGTCTCTACTTGGCTTGCAGCCGATGGATATGGTGCGCGCCCGCCCGCAAGACGCCGGTCAGGCCTCGGGAATTATCCACAAAAGACGCGCGGAAAAGCGCATCGGTTCCCGGAAAGCCTCGGAACGCGGTAATGTCCTACCCAGTGGTATTCCGGCGGCGCTCGCCATCGGAGGACCAGCAATGAGTGCTACAAATACGAGGTAGCAACGGAAGGGACAAACAATGGCAGCGACCAAGCTGGTGATCGTGGAGTCTCCCGCCAAGGCGGCGACGATCGAAGGATACTTGGGACCCGACTACCATGTGACCGCCTCGATCGGTCACATTCGCGACCTTCCACAGCCCTCTGAACTTCCTGCCGACATGAAGAAGGGCCCCTACGGGCGCTTCGCCGTCGACGTCGAGGACGGCTTCACCCCTTATTACGTCGTGAATCCCGACAAGAAGAAAAAGGTCACCGAGCTCAAGAAGCTCCTGAAAGAGTCCGACGAACTCTTCCTGGCAACTGATGAGGACCGCGAGGGGGAGGCTATCGCTTGGCATCTTCTCCAAGTCCTCAAGCCCAAGGTTCCCGTGCGCCGCATGGTCTTCCACGAAATCACGAAGGAAGCGATCCAACGCGCTCTGGAAAATACTCGCGAGCTCGACACCGACCTTGTTGACGCCCAAGAAACTCGTCGAATCCTTGACCGCCTTTACGGTTACGAGGTCTCGCCGTTGCTCTGGCGCAAGATTCGCCCCTCCCTGTCTGCGGGCCGCGTTCAGTCGGTTGCAACGCGCTTGGTTGTTGATCGCGAGCGCGACCGCATTGCGCATGTGAGCGCAGAGTATTGGTCGATCGATACCCAGTTTGCCGCTTCGGGCCAGTCTTTTGGCGCAAAGGTTTCGCACATCGATGATCGTCCCGTTGCAACCGGTTCCGATTTCGATGAAAACGGTCAACTTTCCGCAAAGGCTGTGAAGAACGAGGCCTTCCACCTGGACGCCCATTCCGCGCCGCTCTTCGCCGCAGCGCTCGAGGCCGCGCGTGATTCCGCGATTGATTCTGTCCAACAGAAGCCCTACCGCCGCCGTCCTGCAGCTCCCTTCACTACTTCGACGCTGCAGCAGGAAGCTTCCCGCAAGCTTCATTGGAATGCTTCTTCGACGATGCGTACCGCTCAGTCCCTGTACGAGTCGGGCTTCATCACCTACATGCGTACCGACTCTACGGCCCTGTCCTCGCAGGCCATCAGGGCTGCCCGCCAGCAGGCTAAGGAACTTTATGGGGCCGAGGCCGTGGCTGAGAAGCCGCGCATCTACGGCACCACCTCCAAGGGTGCGCAAGAAGCTCACGAGGCCATTCGCCCCGCTGGGGATCACTTCCGCACTCCCGCGCAAGTCGCCTCGGTTTTGAATCGTCAGCAGCTTGCACTTTATGACTTGATCTGGAAGCGAACCGTCGCTTCGCAGATGGCGGATGCCCTTGGCTTTACCGCGACCATCCGCGTGCGGACCGATGTCGAGGTCGAAGGTCAGCCTCACGCAGTGCTCTCCAGCGCCTCGGGAACGGTCATTACTTCTCCCGGCTTCAGGTTGGCCTACCAGGAAGGTCAGGACAAGGGACGCTACGACGCGGAAACAACCGATGCTGAGAAGACGCTTCCTCAGGAGAGC
>USHU01000050.1 GCA_900554605.1 uncultured Actinomyces sp. | reverse complement strand
CACGTGCCGATCACGAGGACCACACCACGCGGCGATCCCATGGCCTCGAGCCACGCGACGAGGAGGGGCGAGCCGAGGCTGAATGCGTCGCAGAGGAGGCACCCGAGCCCGGTGCGAACTGCGGTGGTGACACTCACCTCCCACGCGAGGGCGACCACCGCGAGGAGCTGCACAGCCAGCAGCGTGGATGTGGGGCTCGCGCGCATGACGAGCGCGTTGAGGACGAGGAGGGCCAGCAGTTTTGTGCGCGGATCAAGTTTGCTCGTCGCCTCGCCTGGGGCGGCCTCGGCGAGCGAGATCTCAGGCAACGCCGGCCTTTGCGAAGTGCTTGCGAAGCAGGAAGCGCCCGATGAGTCCACCGATGCAGGCAACGATCATCGCAACAATGACCCACACGCTGATGACCGCGGGGCTAAAGAGGGCACGCATTCCGTCCGCGTAGTCCTGGCCCATCTGGGACGCGACATCCGCGTAGTAAGCGTCTGGAGCAAAGAAAATCGGAGCAAGTGGGCCGATCATCCACAGGGAGAACAGCATGTACGCTGCGATGTTTCGAGGGGCACTCAGATATCCACCGCTGCGAGCGATGAGGTCAGCCAAGAAACCGAGGACAAGAGCGACCGGTGCGGTCACCCACGCATGTCCTGTCACGACCATGAGGAAGGCGACGATGCCCGCCATGATCGTGACCGTGCCAAACATGCGCGAGCGCACCATCATCAACATAACGACCGGGCCGTTCAGGAGGAGACCAACAATCCAGCCAACGAACATGAATGCTGGGCCGAAGAAGCCGAGCATTCCCGAGCACCACATGAGAATGAAATAGACGGCGGTAAATGCGCCGATGGTGACAGCCGAGCGTGCCTTTGTCACGCCCGAGTTTGAAACCTGAGACATGATCGCAACCTTTGACGATAATGAGGTTTATTGAATAAAGCTAAGGATAGCCTATCTTTATGTAGGCTTGTAAGACCTTGTGCCCAATTGGAATAACACAAAGGCCCCCACGAGCAGTGCTCGTGGGGGCCTTAGAAAACGACTATCTGCCGTTAACCTCTCATGCTTCAGGAAGCATCCTCGGAGGTCAGGGCGCGAGTCTTGGTGGCATCCAAGGGGATACCGGGGCCCATGGTCGTGGCGACCGTGGCCTTGATGATGTAACGGCCCTTTGCGGAAGCCGGCTTCAGACGCAGGATCTCATCGAGAACAACTGCGTAGTTCTCAACGAGCTGCTCGGCGGTGAAGGAAACCTTACCGACGATGAATGCCAGGTTCGAGTGCTTGTCGACACGGAACTCGATACGACCGCCCTTGATTTCCTTAACGGCCTTGGCGACATCCATGGTGACGGTGCCGGTCTTGGGGTTCGGCATGAGGCCACGGGGGCCGAGGATACGGCCGAGGCGGCCAACCTTGCCCATCAGGTCGGGGGTAGCAACGGCGACATCGAAGTCGGTGTAGCCCTTGGCAACCTTTTCGATGAGCTCGTCGCCGCCGACCTCGTCGGCTCCAGCGTCGAGTGCTTCCTGTGCGCGCTCGCCAACGGCGAAGACCAAGACCCGGGCGGTCTTGCCGGTGCCGTGCGGCAGGGAAACGGTGCCCCGGACCATCTGATCCGCCTTACGGGGATCAACACCCAGTCGCATAACAACCTCGACGGTTGAATCGAACTTGGTGACCGAGGTTTCCTTGGCCAAACGCATTGCGGCCAGGGGGCTGTACAGTTCGCCAGCGTGGATCTTCTCCGCCGCTGCGCGGTAGCTCTTAGAGCGCTTCGTCATTCTGCTTCTTCTCCTTGCAGGTGTGGGTGTCGGGCAGCGCCTGCCCTACCACGAGGTAATAAAGGGTCAGTCCTGAACAGTGATGCCCATGGAACGCGCGGTGCCCGCGACGATCTTGGAAGCGGCATCAATGTCATTGGCGTTGAGGTCAACCATCTTGGCCTGGGCGATTTCGCGCACCTGGTCCATGGTGATCGATCCAACCTTGGCGGTGTTCGGGGTACCCGAACCCTTTGCAACACCTGCAGCCTTCTTGATCATCTCGGAGGCCGGAGGGGTCTTGAGGACGAAGGTGAAGGAGCGATCTTCGTAGACGGTGATTTCAACCGGGACGATCGAACCGCGCTGCGACTCAGTTGCAGCGTTGTATGCCTTCGTGAATTCGACGATGTTAACGCCGTGTTGGCCCAGTGCGGGACCAACGGGCGGAGCAGGGGTCGCGGCGCCTGCAGCGATCTGCAGCTTAATGAGGCCGGTGACCTTCTTCTTCTTCGGTGCCATATTTCGGGTCTTTCTATTTCTTACTGGGCCGCGGAGACTACCGCGGCATGCATCCACGTGGGGTCCACAGGAAGAGCAACCTGCGGACATAGTCCACCCAGACGCACGAATCTACATCATAACGCGATGTCGGCGCTCCCCCAAGTCTTGGTGCTCGAGGTCACGCCACGAGGCGTTTACTCTTCGATCTTCTCGACCTGATCGAAGGTGAGCTCCATGGGGGTCTCACGCTCAAAGATGGTCAGGAGGACCTTCAGACGCTGGGTTTCAGGCATGATCTCAGAAATCACAGCGCTCATGGTGGCGAATGCGCCGTCGATAACGGTGACAACCTCGCCGACCTCGAACTGGGTCTGAACTTCCTGGACGGGGGCGGGAGCGCTCTTCTCTTCTGCAGCCGCGGCCTCGAGAACATTCGGGGTCAGCAGCATGACGACCTCGTCGATCGAAAGCGGGACCGGGTTGTGCTGGTCGCCCACGAAGCCAGTGACCGCGGGGGTTTCCTTTACCACGCGGTAGGAGTCTTCATTGAAGTCCATGCAGACGATGACATAGCCGGGAATACGCACGCGACGAACGCGCTTCTTCGCGTTTCCGCGATACTCCATGACGTACTCATCGGGAACCTCGACCTGGAAAATCGAGTCTTCCATGTTCTGGTTGGTAATACGCTGCTCAAGGTTTGCCTTCACCTTGCGCTCGTGACCGGAGTAGGTGTGAATGACGTACCAGTCGCCGGGAGACATGTAGAGTTCGCGGCGCAGCTTTTCGACCGGATCATCTTCTGACGAGGCCGCCTGCTCAGCTGCTTCTTCAACGCCAGCTTCCGCGTCGCCTTCTTCACGCGCCTCCTCGCGCTCGAGGGGAGCGTCCTCGAGGCGCTCTGCCACATCGTCTTCGCGCTGTGCGGCAGTTTCCAGATCAGCTTCGGGCGCGATTCCACCGTCAAAGGTGTCGATCGGGGCCTCTTCGATATTGTCTAGGCTCACGGGTTTTCCTCCTGTGCTTAACGCTCGCGCGGTGTTCGCGGCCGAGCCGTAGAAGAAACCCGCCTGCATTCCTGCGGGCGGGTTAACGGTTTCAGCCAAATACCAATGAGTTCAGTCTACCGAATAAGAAATCAAGAAGGCCAGTGAAAGCCATAATTGCGGCAACAAACACAATGACGACGAGGAAGTACGTCCAAGTCTCAGAACCGCTGGGATAAATGACTTTCTTCATCTCAGAGATCACCTGAGAGACGAAGATCACCATACGCTTGAAAATATTCGGACGCTTTTCCTTGGTTTGAGGTGCGCCATCACGCGAGGGGGTTGCACGCTTCTTCGTGCGATCCGCCCGCGGGGATTCTTCACGGCGAGCCTGGGATTCGCTCATCGTTCCTCCAATAGTTATGCACCTCAGTGGCAGGGCAGGCGGGACTCGAACCCACAACCGCCGGTTTTGGAGACCGGTGCGCTACCAATTGCGCCACTGCCCTACTGCAACTCTTCCGAAAAAGACTTGCTCGGTTGAGTTTAGGGGAGAAGAGGCCTCCTGTCCAACTCACCACGATGCGCGCGCCTCATAAGTGCTCAAATTGTGACTCACACCAATAAATGGATCTATCCATGCCACAATGTTCGCGTGGATACTCAATCAGCCTCCCGCGTCTCAACGCGCTTCGCAAATATCACTCCTTCAGCGACCCTTGCCGTCGATGCTAAGGCCAAGGCACTGAAGGCCCAAGGACGCCCCGTCGTTGGTTTCGGTGCGGGCGAACCTGATTTCGCCACCCCCGATTACATTGTCGAGGCCGCGCTCGAAGCGGCGCGCAACCCTGCGATGTACCGTTACACCCCCGCCTCGGGGCTTCCCGCTCTCAAGGAAGCAATCGCTCGCAAGACTCTGCGCGATTCTGGATACGAAGTTAACCCGGACCAGGTTTTGGTGACCAACGGTGGGAAGCAGGCGGTTTTCCAAGCCTTCGCATCGCTGCTGAACCCCGGCGACGAGGCCATCCTCCCCACCCCCTACTGGACCACCTACCCCGAGGTGATCAAGCTCGCCGGGGCGACTCCTGTTGAGGTTTTCGCCGGAGCCGACCAGGACTACAAGGTCACCGTCGACCAGCTCGAGGCCGCACGTACTGCGCGCACCAAGCTCCTCCTCCTGTGCTCTCCGTCGAACCCGACGGGAAGCGTCTATACCCGCGAGGAGATCCGTTCGATCGGGCAGTGGGCACTCAAGCACGGCGTGTGGGTGATCACCGATGAGATCTACGAGCACCTGCTCTACGACGGTGCACAAAGCGTGCACATCGTTGCCGAGGTTCCCGAACTTGCCGACCAGACCATCGTGTTGAACGGTGTTGCGAAGACCTATGCGATGACCGGTTGGCGTGTGGGTTGGATGATTGGTCCTCGCGATGTCATTCGCGCTGCGACGTCCTTCCAATCGCACCTGACTTCGAATGTCAACAATATTGCTCAGTGTGCGGCAATTGCTGCCCTCAACGGACCGCTGGATGTGGTTGAGCATATGCGCGAGGCTTTCGATCGCCGCCGTCAGACCATGGTGAAGATGCTCCGCGAGATCGACGGACTCGAAGTCCCAACTCCGCGTGGAGCGTTCTACGCCTACCCCAGCGTGAGCGGGCTTCTTGGCCGTTCAATTCGCGGCAAGGTTCCCACGACTTCTTCCGAGCTGGCAGATCTGATCCTCGATGAGGTTGAGGTCGCAGTTGTCCCGGGCGAAGCCTTCGGCCCCTCAGGCTTCATTCGCCTCTCCTACGCTTTGTCTGATGACGATTTGGTCGAGGGCGTGGGACGAATTCAGGAGCTTCTCTCCGAGCTCGCTGACTCAGGGTTCCACTATGAAATCCCGCGCGGTAGGCGCATCGCTAGCCGTGCGGGATTGTTCTTACCCTTCGTCAAGTCACACCCCAATATCGCTACCCAAATGACGCCTTGAGCTGTCACAATTGACACATGGACCTTTCAACTCGGCGCACTCACCTCGATCAGCCTCGCGGGCATGTCCTGATTGCCCATGGTTACGGCGAGCATTCGGGACGTTTTGAAGGACTCAGCACCGCTCTCCTCAACGCAGGCTACGATGTGTCCACTTATGACCACTACGGCCACGGCACTTCCCCCGGGCCTCGCGCTCAGGTCGACGTCGGTGCGTTGATCAAGGACCACATCAGTGCTCGCCAAGAAGTTTTGGCCGATTCCCGTTTCAATGAGCTCATTCTTTTCGGGCATTCAATGGGGGGTCTCATCACTGCGGCCTCGGCTTTGATCTCACAGCGAGGCATTCGCTGTATGGTCCTCACTGGTCCCGCTTTCATCCCGCTTCCTCAGCTTCCCGCGCCGGTGGTTGGAGGACTTGGGAAACTCGCTCGCTACCTGCCGGGAGTACAGGTTCCGGCGGCCCAGTCCACGCCCGAGCACTCTTTGCTTTCGCGCGATCCCAGCGTCCAAGAAGCTTTCGATGCCGATCCCCTCAATTACCACGGCGCTCCCCCGCTTCTGACGGCCTCGACCATGGTGATTCAGGGCAAGAAGGCACTTGATCATGCGGATCGCCTCACCTGCCCCACGCTGATTTTCCACGGTGGCGCCGATGAACTGACCTCGCCGGAGGGCTCTGCAGAGTTTGTCGAGCGTGTGCGTGACGCACATCCCGACGCAGATATTCACCTGCGGATCATCGACGGGGCATGCCACGAAGTCTTAAATGAGCCTGAAAAGGACATGGTCCTACGTGACCTACTCCTGTGGGTCGAGAGGCACTGATGGCGTCGACGCCTATTCCTCGCCAGCCTTCTCTTACCGTTCCAGCGCCGAATCCCCCTGGGCGGCGACCGCTGTCCACACTCCCCAAAGCGCATCTTCACCTGCACTTCACAGGTGCGATGCGCCCACAGACGCTGGTGGATATGGCGCAGGAAAAAGGCGCGCGCCTTCCCCCGCACCTGTTGGACCTGGATCCCTTAACCGTGCCCGCAGACGCCCGCGGATGGTTCCGTTTCCAGCGCTCCTACGATGCCGCGCGAGCTTTAGTGCGTTCCGAAGCCGCGATGCGACGAATCGTTGCCGAGGCCGCGGAAGATGATGCGGCCGAAGGCTCGCGTCGCCTCGAAATGCAGGTCGACCCCACGTCTTACTCGCCCTGGGTTGGCGGGATTACTCCCGCTTTGGAGATCATCATTGACGAGGCGATCGCTGCGGGGAAGCGCACGGGCGTTGAAGTTGCATTGATCGTTGCGGCCTCGCGAATTCGCCATCCTCTTGACGCACGCACGCTTGCTCGTCTGGCAGTTCAGTATGCCGGCGATGGCCCCGGACAGGTTGTGGGCTTTGGTCTGTCCAATGATGAGCGCGTTGGCGACACCTCAGCTTTTGCGCCTGCCTTCCGCATTGCCCGTGATGGTGGTTTGGCCTCGGTTCCTCACGGCGGGGAGCTTTTGGGCCCGGAATCTGTGATGAATGTTGTTTCAGCCCTGCACCCGACGCGTTTGGGTCACGGCGTGCGCACCAGTGAAGATCCCGATTTGCTGCGGCGTTTGATTGACGCGGATATTTCTTTCGAAGTGTGTCCGACATCGAATATTCACCTGGGGGTCTTCCCAGATTTCGCATCGGTTCCACTCATGCGCTTTATCGAGGCCGGCGCGCGCGTTGCTCTTTCGGCTGACGATCCCTTGTTGTTCCATTCGCGTGTGGTTGCCCAGTACGAGGCCGCG
>USHU01000049.1 GCA_900554605.1 uncultured Actinomyces sp. | reverse complement strand
AACAACACTCATGCAGATCCTCGGCGGCCTGATGGTCCCCACCTCGGGGAGCGTCGCCATTGATGACACGCGGGCAAGCGCCGATGATCTACTCACACGCTCGATCATCGCTTCCTCCACTCGCGACTTCGACGATACTGCAGGGACCGTCCTTGTGGATTACGCGCGATTGCGTCCCACCTGGGACGAGAAACTCTTTGAGCGCTACATCACGCGCTTCGATCTCAAGGTCCGCCGAAAGTCCCTCAGCAAACTCTCCACCGGACAGGCCGCTGTCTTCACCGGAGCAATCGCGTTGGCATCGGGCGCGCCCCTCACCCTTCTCGACGAGATCCAAGCGCCTCTGGATGTGCCCACGCGCTACGCCTTCTACGAAGAGCTCCTTACCCTAGTGGGGGAGTGTCTAGATGGAAAACGCGCTCCACGTCGCTTCCTCATCTCCTCGCACATGGTTTCCGAGCTCGAAAAGGTCGCTGAAGACGTCATTGTCCTCAAGACTGGAACGCTCCTTGCCCACGAGAGCGTCGACGACTTCACTGCCCGCGTCTCGTCCATCACCGGCAGCATTTCTGACGTCGAGCGATTCCTTGCAGCCCACTCAGATCTTGCCGTCATCACCACCCGTCAGCTTGGCTCCACGCGAGAGGTCGTCGTAGACCTGCGTTCGACCTCCATTACCGAGGCCGAGCTCTCCTCCCACTCCCTGACCTCCTCGCCATGTTCCTTCCAGGACGCCTTTGCTTACCTCATTCAGGAGAACAACCAATGAACACCGTACTTACTCCCCAGCCCTCCGCCTGGCGCATCGGAATGCTTGGCTGGCGAGCAAACATTGCGTTCTATCTGGTGCTGATCGTCGGGCAGTTCGCCATTAATGCCACGGTGAGCGCGATCTACTACGCAACCTCGGAGGACTTCTCGGGGCACGTCGACCAGGCCCCTGTTAATGCGGCTTTCATGACGGGCATCTACCTGTTCATCGCGCAGATCGTCTCTACAACGATCGAAATGCGGGCGGCCAGCCTCAGCGGGGCTTCACGTCGAACGCTTGCGGTCTCAACCTACGTCTATCCCGGCTTCATCATTGTCTTGGCGAGCGCGATCTGGTGGCTCCTCGCCCTAGTCCAGCCACACATCTTCTTCCTTGGCGAGAGCGCATACCCACTGGGGATTGACTCGTGGCTCATCG
This sequence comes from uncultured Actinomyces sp., assembly GCA_900554605.1. GTDB lineage: Bacteria > Actinomycetota > Actinomycetes > Actinomycetales > Actinomycetaceae > Pauljensenia. The sequence goes on along the minus strand of USHU01000049.1, from coordinate 5,929 downwards.
TTGTGGCCGCATGGATTGCATGTGACGGGGCCGGACGCTTGATCGGCGTCGTTTCCCGCCACGCGAATGGTCCGTGGGAATATACCCTCGGCTTCATTCTTGCGATCCCGCTGGGTCTAGCCGCTATCGCAGCTCCGGTCACCTGGCTGGTCCTCACAATCGTCCACAAGTCCGGTTACCTGCCCCCGATGCACCCGGGCTTCTGGCTCCTCGGCCTCGTCACTCTCGCGGTATTGGCAGCAGGGTGGCGCCTGACCTCCACGGGCCGCCTGCGCCGCCTCGGCTGAATCGGAAACCAAACACTGTACGTGTGGGGAGCAACTCAGGTTGCTCCCCACACTCTTAGTGCCAGTGCCCGCGGGCGCGGCCTCGAGAGACAAAACTAGAGTTCGACCTTGAGCTTCGTGAACATCTTTGAAATGTCTTCCGCGACAGTTGCAAAGAGAGAGGTGGTCGTAGTTGCGGTTGCTGTGATCACCACGAAAGAATCCGCAGTCATGGGTATTCTCCACACGCATTGAATGACCGTGTATGAGTTCGCGGCATCGGAGTAAACGCCCTTGCAACGAATAGCTTGAGCGAAGATCGCTGAAGACTCTCCCAAAGAAGAATAACGACCAGGTTCTACGTCTTCTTCTGCCAGAGTGCTCCAGCCCGGGAGTTTCGCGCTCAAAGCTGCAGAAAGCTCGCCGACTGAGGGGAGCGCATCGGTATCTCCAAGGGAGGCGGTAACCGTGAAGGACGAGGGAAAACCTGACTGCGGATCTGAAGGGCCCTGGGCGACGATCAATCGAGAAGACAGGGGAGTTGCTGGGGAAGGCGGAAGCAGCTGAGACGGAGTGTCTCGAGGGAGCTCACGCCACTGCATCGACAGAGGAAGGCGTGCGCTCACAATAACAGCGTGCCCTTCAGTTAAGGCAAAACGCAGTGCCTCCCGGGCAGTTCTTCCGTATTTGCTGGTGATATTCCCGTTCTCGTCAACCAAATCGTGGCGCTTATACCATTGCCAATCCGCGTCCATCCACCGTGGAAGCGAAAAGGGAAAAGGGAACATAAAACCAGCGCCGACCAATAGCAGGGCTAAACACGCACAGAAAAGGACCTCTGAAATAAGCCCCACTCCCCAAAGAGTCAGGAGCAAGAACGAAATACCGCCGCAAAGCGCCGCAAGTGTCCAGATCAAGCGGCGGGCAATTTTCCTAGCGGGAGCGAAACGAGTGGCGAAAAAACCGCGCATGATCTCAGCAAGGCGCGAATCGCTGTATGTTTCCAGCCACCAGGAAAACAAGAACACGGCGGGGAGAACTGTCCACGCGATGGCATACAACAACTGATATCTCATGATTTGCTCTCCACACGTCCTAGGGCACGACAAAAGGCGCGAGCTTTGCCCACAGCTCTGTTCGTGTGCACTTCTCCAAGTCTCCTACCGTGCCTGAAGTTTGAGCAAAATCTGGCGCATTGGAGGGCTGCGTCAGATAGCTATCGGGAAGCGTGCGCGCACTCACCACGTATGCCGCCCAGGGAACGGAGAGAACAGTGTAGCTGCGGTGCACATGATAGCCCTGAGGGCTTCTCATCCAGCTTGTCCACACGGCATACTCCCAGTTCTTTTCCCTGACCAGACGAGTAAAAGACGACCTCTTCTTCGATTTCTGCAGATCCTCTAGAAGAATCTCGTGCGCTCCCATGGCGTCACCGGAATTTGCCGCATCAATGAACTCGATGGGCACGCGTTTGGGGCCATCGAATCGATTCTTGAGGGAAGGAAAGCTTGAAAATTCCGCGACGATCTGCGGTACATCGTGCGTTTCTGCACAATAAACCTGGGTTGTTTCAGGTTCTTTCAAACTACTGAGAATGGTTGACTGTCCCGGAGCAATGAAGGCACACTGCCTGCGAACTCCGGAAGAGACATAACGCGGTGACAGTGCAAATTGCGTGAGGGGAGTACTGTCCTCGCGGATCGGTGCAAGGAGCATCTGCGCTTGCCTGCTCAAAGCACCATCGGCCTCGAAAACCTTGTCGAGGCCCATCTGGGCTTTCCCCGACAAACTTTCCCGTGCGGACTCTTCGGGGCCCGCGAGAGCAATGAACGCGGAAACCGAGGCTGTTGGCAGGCTGAGGGGAGCGGAGAAATAAGTGCTCATAATGCCACGCTAATCTTTGTTACCATCTTGCCCATATCCTTGAAATGCTTAGGAAACATGCGCGTCGTTGTTGTTGCTGTGGCGGTGATCCTGACAAAAGTCGACGAGTCGAGTTTTTCAACCCATGACCATTGAATAGCTGTCAAGGAAACGCCTTCATCAGTGTATGTTCCCGTGCACATGAGGGAAGCTTTCGGCTTGCTCTGCGTGATCTCGTCGAGCGTGAACCATCCCGGAACCTGCCGTGCAATCGCCTCGCTTAAAGTTCCCAGCGGTAGACGTTGCTCGCTGCTTGCCGGAGTTGCGCAGACTGACAGCGTTGATGGCCGCAGATTCTCGTAATCCATAGGGCCCTGGGCGACCAGAACAACGGGGGCCAAAGGAGTAGGCGTGAGATAAGAGGGCATTTCCTCAACGCGCTGCCAGCCTAGAGGAAGCACAATACGAGTCGAAAACTCTCTTTTCTGGCCGCCGCCCAGCGTGAGTTCTGTAGTGGTACGAAGCGTGCCGCCGCGGGGAAGAAGATTTCCTAATTCGTCAACAAGTCCTTTGCGGACACTGTCGTGCCATCTGGGATCCAGCCATGTCGGAAAGTTCAGAGGGAGATGGCACAGGGGAATAAGAAGGACTGAAGTGATTGTGAGCCAGCCAAGGGCAAGAACGATATCCGTGCTAAAGCCGTGTTGCCGAGCAAAAACTGTCATTCCAGCAAGTAGCGCAAACAAAGTCCATGCGCACAGGCGCAGAAAGTTCGCCGGATCTAATGTGTGGACCTTCGTCAAGGGCCAGGCTCGCTGCGCTAAACGCGACTTACTGAATGCGACAAATAACATGAAAATAAGACGCAGGGCAAAAGCAAGGACCCACACGATGACCATCCCGCGCGGGATCGTGTAGGCCAAGGTTGAAATCACCATGCGCACGCCTTGATGCTATGACAAGGGAATATTGCAAAGCAATCTGCTGACTTTTCAGCAATTACTGGCTCGCGTGACCCTCTCCAAGCTTCCCAAGCATTCACCGGCTAAAATATGCACAGACCACTGCGCCAGCCAGGTGCGGTGAGCCCTAATAAAGGAGTTTTCGTGGCACAGCCATCCACCTCTCGTCTTGATTCAGTTATTTCTCTTGCCAAGCGCCGCGGCTTTGTTTTCCCCTGCGGTGAGATTTATGGCGGTACTCGCTCCGCCTGGGACTACGGCCCGCTCGGCGTCGAACTAAAGGAAAACAGGCTGATGTGTCCCGGGTATTGTGGAGAGTGTCTTAGGCCGGATTGGAGGTTTGGGATGTCTGGTCAGCGTAAGTATTCGATGGAGTTGCGTGAGCGTGCGACGCGTATGGCGTTGGAGGCTCGTGCTGATCCTTCTAGGCGCAAGGGTGCTATCAAGCGTATTGGCGGCCAGTTGGGGGTCAATCCTGAGGCGCTGCGTACGTGGGTGCGTGCCGTGGAGCAGGGCGGGCGCAATGAGCGCGGCGAGATCAGTGATCAAGAGGCCCGCATCCGGGCGCTGGAAGCTGAAAACCGTGAACTGCGCCGAGCCAATGAGATTTTGAAGGCGGCGTCGGCTTTTTTCGGGGCGGAGCTCGACCGCCTCGGACGCTAGTCTACGATTTCATCGAGGCCAACCGGCATCGGTGGGGAGTCGAGCCGATCTGCACTGCTTTAACCCAGTATGGGGTGCGGGTTGCTCCCAGTGCCTATTACGCCGCTCGGGCGCGCCCCTTGTCGGCGCGCAGCGTGCGCGACGAGGCGCTCACAGACGTGATCAGACGCGTGTGGGAGGAGAACTACTGCGTGTTCGGGGTGCGCAAAATGCACGCCTTCCTCAACACTCACGAGTTGGGCGTGGGGCACGTGGCGCGCTGCACGGTTGAGCGCTTGATGCGGCGTATGGGCATTCGTGGCGTGAGTCGGCGCCGGACCCGCCATGTCACGGCCTCAGCACCGCGCCATGCATGCCCCTTGGACCTGGTCAATCGGCATTTCGGGGCACATGACCTCAACGAGTTGTGGGTCGCAGACATCACCTACGTGCCAACCCAGGCTGGCTGGGTCTACGTCGCTTTCGTTACCGACGTGTGCTCTCGTAAAATCCTGGGGTGGAAAGTCGCGTCCTCGCTGCGTACTGACCTGGCCCTGGACGCATTGAACATGGCGATCTGCCAGCGACGCCGCGAAAACATAGACACTCGAGGGCTTGTGCACCACTGCGATCGGGGCGTGCAATACCGCGATGTGCGCTACGGACAGGCACTAGCCCAATGCAAGGCCATAGCCTCAGTAGGATCCACCGGCGACTCCTACGACAACGCTCTAGCCGAGGCCTTGAACTCCTTATACAAAGCCGAACTCATCTACAACACAGCACGTCCGGGCTACACAGGTCCATGGCGCGACCAACGCGAAGTCGAACGCGAAACCTCAGCCTGGGTCTACTGGTACAACACAAGCCGCCCTCACCTCGCCCTGGGCGGAATCACACCGCAACAAGCAGAAAACAAACACACAACAACACGAAAGAAAGCGGCCTAAAAATCCCTACACAAAACCCGGGACTTGACAGGCTCTTCGCATTTAAGGGTGTAGGAGGTGTTGGAATCCGCCGGAGTGGAGGAGGCAGCGTAGGCGGTAGTTTCGGTGGTTGATGAATCCTTGGGCGATGCCGCGGAGGTGTTCGAGGCGTCCGTTGATGGCTTCGGCAGGGCCATTGGAGGTGTGGGGGTGGTCGAAGTAAGCCAGGATGTCCCCGGCTCGGCGTTTGAGTGTCCTGCCCAGCGTGATGAGCTCGGTCAGACCCCTCGGTACACGCGTGGAGGTCAGGGTGTTGATTTCGGCTTCCATCAGGGCCTTACCCGCGTCCGTGTCGGGCGCGCGGTAGGCGTCGATGATGTTCTGGTAGGCGCTCCAAGTGACCTCGAGCGCGACGTGCTCCTCACCGGAAAACAGGTTGAGTAGTTGGTGCTGCTGGCGTGGCGTGAGCAGGCATGAGCGGGTGTGTAACATCCTGCGGGCCTTGTACAGGGGGTCGGTGGCACGCCCGCGCCGGTGGTGGAGTTCTTGCTGAATGCGTCTGCGACACTCATCCAAGGCGTTGCCAGCCAGGTGCACGACGTGGAAGGGGTCCATGACCGCCCTCGCGCCGGGGAGTTCTTCAGTGGCTGCGCTTTTGAACCCGGTGAATCCATCCATCGCGACGATCTCGATGCGGCTTCGCCACGTGTCGGGGCGGGAGGCCAGCCAGGTTTTGAAGACCTGCTTGGAGCGACCCGGGACCATGTCCAAGAGTCGGGAGGGGCCGCTGCGTTCTCGGATGGGTGTCAAGTCCAAGATAACGGTGACGTATTTGTCTCCGTAGGGGGTGTGGCGCCACACGTGTTCATCCACCCCGATGACACGCACGCCATCGAACCGAGTTGGATCATTGATCAGTAGACGCTGGCCTTCACCCAGGACAGCGGTGTTGGCGGTATTCCAGGACACACCGCGGGCCTGGGAGATACGCGCCACCGTCAAATGATGAACGACCAGCCCAGTGAGCGCCCAGCGCACCGCCGGACGAGAGAGCTTGGCGCGCGGATCGGCCGCTTGGCTCATATCTTGACGCCACACATGGGCGCACTCCTGGCACCGGTAGCGGCGCACGCTCACGTGCAAGATCGTGGGGCGCCACCCGTAAGGCTCGTGCGCCAAGCGCCTGATCACCGTGTCACGCGACTCGCCCTGGCATCCGCAGCGTCGACACCACCGGTCCTCACCAGCAATCCGGCAAGCCAACACT
>USHU01000048.1 GCA_900554605.1 uncultured Actinomyces sp. | reverse complement strand
GGGCGGGGGTCTGCGAGAATTGTTGCGCAGGCCCCCGCCCGGCTTGTGCGTCACTTGTCCACAGCACTCAATACGTACATGAATGTAATTTCTTCGAAATTTTCCGCGAGATTCCGGGAAAAAGCTCGAAGGAGCCTGTGTGAAGTTGGACTTCAGTTCCTCAAATGAGGGCAGTGCATGGGACACTAAAAGAGGTCAACTTTAAGAATCGACACCTCTATCCTGCACAAGAGTGGTGAGAAGTAAATGAAGCAGAAGAAAAGTGTTCAGCGCAAGCGCATGAACCGACGCCGGATTCCGGCTGCGTTGGTTGCGGCTTTCACTGTCACTGTTTCGACTCTTGCCATTCTTCACCAGGGCGTGACGACCGCTGAAGTCGACGTCGATGACGGCGGCATTTGGGTGACGAATTCTTCGAAGAAACTCGTTGGTCACCTGAACTATGATTCCCGAATTCTCGACGGCGCTTTCCGAGCAAATACCACGGAATTTGATATCGGGCAGTCCGGAAACGATGTGACTTTTACCGATAAGACCGCTCACTCGGTTGCCCCGGTTGATGTTGCCCAGGTGTCACTGGGTGCTGCAACGTCTCTGCCCGCGCGCGTTGTTCAGGGCGGCTCACGCTTGGCAGTCATGGATGCTTCAGGGGGACAGGTCTGGCTCTCCCAGGTATCGAGCCCTTCATCAACCGCCTACACAGATGAGGGCGCAGTTGCTACCGACATGGATCAAGGCGTTGCGACTGTTTCCCAAAAAGGCACTCTTTTTGCAATCTCTCCGCGCGCTGGACGGCGAATCAGTGTGACTCGCGAGGGACAGCTTGACCGTCTCAAGTCCACCGATATCAAGGGGCTGTCGGCTAATGCCGAATTGGTGATAACCGCTGTTGGCGAGCAGCCGGTCGCCTTGGATACTCGCAACAGGGTTCTGGTTCTTCCCGATGGCTCCCTGCGCAATCTTGCAGATGATGGGATTAGCGCTTCTGTCACCCTCCAGGATGTTGGCCCGGATTCCTCTTCGGTTCTTCTTGCAACCGATCGGGAACTGATTTCGGTTCCCCTCAAGGGCGGTGCGGTCACGAAGATCCCGGCATCAAGTGACGGGTCTTCAGGAACTCCCGCGCGTCCCGTTTTTCATAAGGGATGCGCGTATGGGGCGTGGGCAAAATCAGGCGCATATGTCCGCAACTGCACGGATCCTAGCCTGAATAGTCAGATGATCGTTGACTCCTTGAAGAAGGCAACGACGATCGTCTTTAGAACAAATCGCACTCGAATCGTCCTGAATGACACCACCTCGGGATCCGTATGGCTGCCCGAACACAACATGGTCCTGATGGATGATTGGGATAAGCAGGACCCGAATCTCGATAAGAAGGAGAAGGAAGAAGATTCTCCTCAGATCACCGACCAGATTGCTGATCCTCAAAGGCAAGATCACAACACTCCGCCCGATGCAGTCGATGATGAGTTCGGTATTCGCCCGGGACGCACAACTACTCTTCCTGTTCTGAACAACGATTCAGACGCAGACGGCGATGTTCTGACAGCCCGACCAGTGACCGATCCCCAATTTGGTAAGGTCACGCGCACACGCGGCGGCCGAGCGCTGCAGATTACGGATATTAGTGATACCCAGACGGGAAGCACCTCCTTCACCTACGAGGCCTCCGACGGCCAGGCAGTCGCTACCGCGAAGGTAACGGTGACCGTTCACCCGTGGGATATGAATTCTGGTCCCAAGCAGCTGCGCGATCCCGGTATCGCCTTGGGACACCGTGCGCAGATTGAATACAACGTTTTGACGGATTGGCAGGATCCGGACGGCGACCCGATCTTCTTGTCCAACGCGCGTGCCCCTGAAGGAATCGAGCTGCAGTTCCGTGAAGAAGGAACCCTGCAGATTCGTGACCTGGGCGCCAGCGTCGGAGTCCACACGATTGCTTTGGAAGTTTCTGACGGACGTGCCACCACTTCTGGGACCTTGACCGTCAATGTCCAAAATCCCGGTAATCTTCCGCCGGTCGCCAACGCGGACTTCTATGTCGCGCGTGCTGGCGAAATCACGACGATTTCTCCCTTGGCAAATGACACCGATCCCAACGGTGACAACCTCTCATTGGTTGCACTTTCCGTTGCTCCTGCCGGTAGTCAGATCACTCCGGATCTTGAGCTGGGAACCGTCAACTTTGTCGCACAGGCCCCGGGTTCTTACCAGTTCACCTACACGGTGAGTGATGGCCCCGCGACCGCTTTGGGCGTGGTCCGAGTTGATGTTGTCCAAGTTGATGAACAGGCAGTTCCCGTCGCCGAAGACGACTTGGCAGTTCTTCCTGCGGGTGGTTCTGCCCTTGTCGCTCCGCTGAACAATGATTCCGACCCTGCCGGTGGCGTTTTGGTCGTTCAGCAGGTTGAGGTTCCTGACGGCCTCGGACTGGAAGTTACCCTGGTTGACCGACACCTCTTGCGCATCACTGCGCCCGCAGGTCTGGATTCGTCAGTTTCCTTTGACTACGTGGTTTCCAACGGAACGAATACGGCCCGTGCACGTGTGACCGTTGTTCCTACGACTGCTGAGGATACGAAACTCCCGCCCGAGCTCCAGCCTGACCGCACTCGTGTGCGCGTCGGAGATATCGCCTCGGTCCCGGTGCTTGCCAATGACCGTTCTCCTTCAGGATTGACTCTGAAGGTTGACCCGAGTCTTCAGTACACCCCGAACGAGGCCGTGGGTACGCCTTTCGTGACCGGTAACCTTGTCGGCCTCGAGGCCGGCAATACACCCGGTGTCATGCACGTGGCCTACACGGTTCGCGATAGCGCCGGAAACATGGCAACCTCAACGGTTACTTTCGAGGTTCTGGAGAAGAACGGAACGAATGCTCAGCCTCAGCCGAAGGCATTGACTGCGTGGGCAGTCAGCGGTGAAACAACGCGAATTTCCGTGCCTTTGAACGGTATCGATCCCGACGGTGACTCGGTGACTCTTGTTGGCATCGAGCAATCCCCGACTAAGGGCACCGTTGAGCTTGGCGTCGATTGGCTGGAATACACTCCTGCCCCGAATACCACGGGAACAGATGTCTTCACCTACATCGTTGAAGACCGTCAAGGTAAGCAGGCATCGGCGCGAGTCCGCGTTGGTATCGCGACTCCGGCTACCTTGAACCAGCCGCCAACGGCAGTACCGGACACGGTTCTTACCCGTCCTAATAGGCAGCTCGGCGTCGCTGTCCTTACCAATGACATCGATCCCGATGGCGATACGATTTCGCTTGTTCCGGGTTCTTTGCAGACCACGACGGAAGAACTCAAGCCCGAAATTCACGGTAACTCCATCTTCCTGACGACTCCTGCCGCGGACGGCTCCTACTTGGTGTCCTACCAGGTTACGGATAATCGCGGCGGTGTTTCACGTGGCACATTGACCATTAACGTCGCAAGTGATGCCCAACTTCAACCGCCGATCGCGCGCGATGACGTCGTTTCGGCCTCGCAGCTTCCCGCCAAGGGTGGAACTGTAAAGGTCTCGGTTTTGGCCAACGACGAGGACCCCGATGGCGATGTCAACAACCTGCGCGTCACGACGAAGGCCGAAGGTGTCGAGGTTTCCGGCTCTGACCTGGTGATTACTCCGAAGGAAGAGCGCATGCTGATCGTCTACACGATCACTGACGCGGATGGTTTAAGTTCCTCGGCGGTTGTGTCCGTCCCTGGACTGGAACGCAATCACCCGGCTATTGACACCACCAAGGTTCCCGTCAAGGTACGAGCCGGCGAAGATGTCTCCTTGGATATCGCCGACTACGTCATTGTTCGTGACGGTCGCAGCCCGCGCATTACCAATGCGGCGACGCTGCGTCCCTCCGCTGGCATCGATGAGGGAATGACGCTCAGCGATGATCGCCACGTTCACTTCCATGTGAATTCAGAGTGGTCTGGTAAGTCATCCTTCTCCTTCGAAGTTTCCGATGGGGCGGCAGGGGACGACTCGGCGTTGACCTCAACGCTCACTCTTCCCTTGAAGGTCGAGGCGACTCAAAACCAGCCTGTCTCTTTCGTTCCGACCGGAGTTCGGGTCGCTGCAGGTGAAGAAGCTACCGCAGTCGATCTTGCACAGATGGTGCGTGACCCGGAAGGCGCGGATCCCGCTGGCTTCAAGTACGAGATTTCGAACCTCCCCGAGGGCGTGGCAATTAGCCTTGACGGACACACCTTGCTGGTGCGCGCCGATGTTGATCGCGCCAAGGGCCCGGTTGGCATGGTGACCGTCAGTGTTGATGATGGTGCTGGCGCGGTCAGCGGCCAGCTGCCCATTACGGTTGTCGCATCGACCCGCCCCCTCATTCAGGTTTCCGATGCACTTTTGGAGACAGCGCGATCAGGCGGACTCGAAGTCGTTGATCTGACTCGTTACACGATCAATCCCTTCCCGGGAACGCCCATTCGCGTCGTCGGTGCCTCCATCCAGATCGGTGAAGGAACCGTTGACCCGCAGGGCACGAACCTGAATATCACCCCCGCTGTTGGATTCCGCGGGCAGATGACGGTTCGGTACCGTTTGATGGATGCGACCGGTGATCCGGATCGTATCGTCGAAGGCAAGGTCCGGCTTGTTGTCCGTGACCGTCCCGATGCTCCGACGAATGTCTCGGTCACGGCGACCGGCCCCGGTTCTGCTCTGGTGACTTTCCAAGCAGGAGCAGATAACGGTGCGACCATTACAGGATTCACGGCGACGGACCGTGCAACTGGCCGCAGCTATTCCTGCGAGTCTGGCTCGTGCCAGTTGAGCGGCCTCGAGAACGGTGTTCGCCACTCCTTCACGGTTGTCGCACACAACGCGGTTGGTACCTCCGATCCCTCGGCGGCCTCGGCTGAAGTTCTCATTGATATGCGTCCTGAGGCGCCGCTTCCTCCGACCGTCGAGCCTGAAAACGGTGCAATTATCGTGCGCTGGAGGCCCCCGACGAACCAGGGATCGGCAATCAAGAGCTACACGCTTTACGTCTACGAGAACGGTGGCGCACGCCAGATTGAGGTCCCCGGAAACGTGACCGAATACCGAGTCGATGGTCTGCGCAACGGTCAGACCTACTCGGTTGCGATCTCGGCGCGTAACGGTGCAGAAGAGCCTTCGCCGACGTCACAGAACTCGCAAAAGGTCGTTCCCTTCGGACCGCCTGAGCGCACCGACGGGATTCGCGTCGAGAACCTTGGTGGTTCAGGTGACCGCGGACGTGTCCGCTTCACGTGGCCAACCCCCAACGCGAATGGTGCGGAAATCACGCGTTACACCATCGAGGTGAACGGTCGCTCCGTTGGTGAAGTTGGCGGAGATAAGAACGAGTACACGGCGGAACTTGCCACCGGTGAGAACTACCATGTGAAGATCCGCGCCTACAACTGGCGCGATCAAAGCTCGGATTCATCTGAGGTTGCCTTCCAGGTCTACACCTCGCCTCTGAACCCGAATGTGTCGTCCTTCTCTTCAACCGCAACGGGCGAGCACGGAATGACCAAGGTGAACGGCCTCGCTGTCGCACCCGGTCAGGGCTTCAATAACCGCAACCTGCACTTGGAGTGGTCGCGAAGCTCTGGCGGAAATGGACAGTGGAATTCTGTGACCAGTGGCGAAACCATCAACGTCGGAGCCGATGGCGACATTCAGATTTTCATCCGCCAGGTTGGAAATGTGAACGGCCAAGATGTGCCCGGTAACGCTGTGCCCGTCACGGTAAAGGCAAACTCGAAGCCGGCACCTCCCACGTACAGCATGGTTCTGAACGGTACCTCAGTCGTCGTTAGCTGGGATGCAACCCCGCCTGCTGGCTACCTTGCCCCAGATGAAGTCATCCTCTGGTACAAGGACTCGTCTGGCCCTGCCAGCCCCACGCAGGGCAAGGTCCTGCAGGGAAGCGCAACTTTGAACCCAAGTGGTGGGCAGGTCCTCGAGGTTTCTGTCGGTTCTCAAAACTCTTTGGGAACGACTTGGGGTCGTCTCTCGGGAACCAACATTGAGACCGCAAAGATTAACATTCCCGGTACATTTAGCGGTTCGACATCTCAATGCACCGCCGCGAATGCTCGTGGGGCAGAGCTAGCGGAATGCCAGATGGTCAGCATTACATTGCCCTCGACATGGGCAAGTGACGCGGTGCCACTGCGATGCTCGATGTGGGATGACTTCTCGCAGAGCTACGCGACCTTCACTCCTCGAGGAGGACCAAATTCCACCTTCGAAACGGGCGTTCGACTCAGTAAGGCAAATTCGGGTAATCTTCCGATTTTGCTCAGCCGAGTCACATGCGCAGTTGCGAGGTAGCCGTGACACCACCTCCCTCCGCCCCGCGCGGGGCACCGAGTCCCGCCACCCACAATCAATATGCACATCACTCGACACTGAAAGATGAATGGAGTCCCTCCCATGGCGCTTAGCACGCAAGATGCCCAGCGTTTCGCAGAAACCTTCGCTGGCCTCGTCGGCGGTATTTCCCAGGCGCTTCTGGATAAAGAACCAGTGATCCGCCTGGCACTGACAACCATGTTCGCCGGGGGACACCTCCTTCTGGAAGATGCGCCGGGTACCGGAAAGACCGCTCTTGCTCGCGCGATTGCTGCGACCATTGCGGGTACTCATTCGCGTATTCAGTTCACGCCCGACATGCTCCCCAGTGACATCACCGGCGTGAATGTCTACGACCAGAAGAACAACGAGTGGCACTTCCGTTCCGGTCCGATCTTCGCCTCTATCGTCCTTGCCGATGAGATCAACCGTGCGTCGCCGAAGACCCAGTCCGCTCTCCTTGAGGTCATGGAAGAAGCACAGGTGACGGTTGACGGTGTCACCCACGCCGCGCCTCGTCCCTTCATGGTTATTGCAACGCAGAACCCGGTGGAACAAGCTGGAACCTACCCGCTGCCAGAAGCGCAGCTCGACCGCTTCTTGATGAAGGCCTCGGTCGGCTACCCCTCGCGCGCGGCAATGGCTGAAATCCTCGATGGCTCCGCAGCCCCCGACCGTTCCAAGCGTCTCAAGCCGCTTCTTGAGAGCGGACAGGTGGTTCGCCTTTCTGAACTCGCCGCGCAGACTCACACTGAGCGCGCAGTGTTGGATTATGTT
>USHU01000047.1 GCA_900554605.1 uncultured Actinomyces sp. | reverse complement strand
AGGCGGTAGTCGGGGATAACGTCTGCTTCGAAAGCACACACCCAGACCCCGGAATGCTCGTGGGCCGCGGGAAGGGTCTTATCAGGAGTAATCACTTCGACAGAATCTGCCAAGTGGTGAACACTACGAATGGTGACGACGCCGTCACTAAGGTGTGCTCCCAACACGTCGTGAGGAAGAGCGTAGCGTCCTTCGGCTACTGCATCGAGGACGTCTGTGGCCACTGATGTCGCTTGAGGTTCCATGTGTTCATCATCTCATGTTCGAAGGTGATCGTGTAATTACTCGGTTTCGATGGCCATGACATGGCCGAGTCGATCCCAGGGAGACAGGCGGACCCAGTTGGTCGTTGACCAGGAGTAACGCTGTCCGTCGAGTTCATCAACAACCGTGAAGTTAGCTGATGAGGTACCCAATGAAAGCCCGTTCAAATCAACGTGAACTTCACCCTCAACCGTATTTTCCGGATCGAGTGAAAGAACGACGATGACGGTGTCGGGCACTCCAGTAGGAGAAAAACGAGCGGGAACGTGCTTTGAGAAGCACAGAAGTCGATCCGAAGTCGTGGAATGAATACGTAAGTCGTGGAGCTGACGCAGCGCAGGGTGGCGCTCGCGCGCACTGTTGAGCAGCGTCAAGAGAGCCGGAATTCCTGTCCCTTGGGCAAGCTTGGGATCACGAGGCCTGAACTCGTACTTTTCGTTGTCATTGGGTTCTTCAGCTCCGGGACGCTGGACGTTTTCAACCCATTCGTAGCCCGAGTAGATTCCCCACGAGGGAGCTCCGAGGGCCGCAAGCATAGCGCGGATTGCAAAAATTGCCGTTCCGCCCGTCGTCATTTGAGGCGTGAGAATATCGTGGGTCGTCGGCCAGAAGGTCGGGCGAATGAGGTGAGCTGTTTCTTGGGAGAGTTCGGTGAGGTACTCTTCGATTTCCTGCTTATAGGTTCGCCACGCGAAGTAGGTGTAGGACTGGTCAAAGCCCACAGCGCCCAAGGTTCGCATCATCGCAGGACGGGTGAAGGCCTCGGCAAGGAAGATCACGTCCGGGTAACGCGTGTGAAGCTCTTCCAAAAGTCGCAGCCAGAAGGGGACTGGTTTCGTGTGCGGGTTATCAACGCGGAAGATCTTAACGCCGTGAGAGATCCACAGTTCGAGCATGTCGCGGATGGCCGTGTAAATCCCCTCGGGATCGCGGTCGAAGTTGAGGGGATAAATGTCCTGATACTTCTTTGGGGGATTTTCGGCGTAGGCGATGGAACCATCAGCACGCTGCGAGAACCAGTCGGGATGCTCACTGACCCACGGGTGATCGGGTGAACACTGCAAGGCGATGTCCAGCGCAACCTCAAGGCCAAGTTCGCGCGATTGCTCAACGAAGTAATCGAAATCGTCAAAGTCGCCAAGCTCGGGATGGATCGCGTCATGTCCGCCTTCGGCTGAGCCAATTCCGTAAGGGCTTCCAGGTTCGCCCTTGTGGGCGATCAAAGCATTGTTCTTACCCTTGCGGTTGGTCAATCCAATGGGGTGAATGGGTGTCAAATAGATGACGTTAAACCCCATTGAGGCAATCCGTGGCAAGTCCTCGACAGCGGTACGCAAGGTGCCAGAAACCCAACGCCCCTTTGAGTCTTGGAAAGCGCCATGGGAACGCGGGAAAATTTCGTACCAAGCGCCGGCAAGAGCGCGGTTGCGGGCAACGAAAAGGGGATAGGTACGCGTCGAACCGAAGAGGTCTCTGAGTGGGAACTGCCTAAATACCGCGCGCACTGGCGCCGAAAGACCAGTTGAGAGACGACGCTGGGGAGTTTGCGAGGTATCGCGCAGTCCCTTCGCAGCATCCAAGAGAGTATCGATTGCTGAGCGTGTCGGTTGGGTTTGTGAGGGGTTGTTGAGTGCCTCGCCCCTGGCGGCACGTTCCATCAAGAGTGCGCCCTCTTCAAGCATCAGCTCAACGTCGACGCCCGCACCGATTTTGACTGATGCGTCATGGCGCCATGTTGCATAGGGATCCGACCAAGTATCGATCCTGAAATTCCACTGACCGACGGCATCGGGCATAACCCATGCTTCATAGCGGTCGAGGCCAGGAGCGATGTCGCGCATGAGGGCGCGTGAGTGAATCGATCCTCCGGGGCGCAGGAGAACTGCCTCAGCTGCGTAGCAATCATGCCCTTCTCTGAAGACCGTCGCCCTGATAGGAAAAGCCTCAAAAGCAGTGGCTTTTGCGGGAAGATTTCCGTCCTCGACGACGGGGAAAACTTCAGTTGCGGGGATGCGGGCCAGGAGTGTCTCGTTCACACATCTAAGCGTAATGGAAATTGTGAGCGTCGACATAGTCTAGCCGCTGAAAGGTTGCTGAGAAGACAAAATGGTGGTGGTTCTTGACGTGAACCACCACCATTTTTATGACCTTCAGTAGACCATGTGCATGGCCTGACGAACCTCGTTCAGGGTCTGTTCTGCCTGTTCGTTAGCCTTCTCGTTTCCTTGGCGAAGAATAGAGAGCAGGTAACCCGGATCTGCGGCTAGTTCTTCGCGGCGAGCGCGGATCGGCGCAAGCATCTCATTGAGCGCCTCGGTAACGGTTGCCTTGAGCATTCCACCACCGCCATCTCCGATCCTCTCGGCGATGGCAACTGGATCTTCACCCGTAGCCAACGAAGCCAACATCAGCAAGTTGGATACCTCGGGACGATTGTCGGGATCGTAGGTGATATGACGATCCGAATCCGTCTTCGCGCGCTTGAGAATGCGAGCGGTCTCATCTGCGCTCATCGCGAGTTCGATCGTGTTTCCACGCGACTTCGACATCTTCGTGCCGTCAGTTCCCAAGAGAAGGGGAGTATCAGACAATAGCGCATCGGGACGCGGGAAAACTGCGCGCTTGGGGTCGACGCGCCCGTAACGCTTATCGAAGCGCTGAGCGATCAAACGCGTCTGCTCAATGTGGGGAAGCTGGTCTTGTCCAACAGGAACAAGATTTGCCTTGCAGAACAAAATATCGCATGCCTGGTGGACCGGGTAGGTCAGCATCAAACCGGTCATTGCGCGTCCATCGGTTGCCTCAAGTTCAGCCTTCACCGTGGGATTGCGATGCAATTCAGACTCAGTGACCAGCGACAGGAACGGAAGCATGAGCTGGTTGAGTGCAGGAATTGACGAGTGATTAAAGATCGTTGTCTTTTCTGGATCGAGTCCAACTGCCAAGTAATCGGTGACGAGGCCTAAAACGCGTTCCTCAATGGGGCCAACTGCGTCCCGGTCGGTAATCACCTGGTAGTCGGCGACCAGAACCCAGGTGTCAATGCCACGTTCTTGAAGAAGAACGCGATTGCGCAGGGTTCCAAAGTAATGCCCCAAGTGGAGACGGCCGGTGGGGCGATCTCCAGTTAACACACGGAATCGCGAGGGGTCCTGGTCGATGGCCTCTTCGATTTCCCTCGAACGCGCAATTGAACGTGCGAGGGATGCATCAGAGGTAGATTGCTCAAGTGTTTCTTCGCTGCTAGTCACTAGGCCAGTTTAGCGTGATCAACCCTGAGGCGAAGACTCTACAGCAGACAGGTAGATGTGCATGCTGAAGGGGTCCAAAGAAATAGTTTCTCCTGGATTCTTTCGATCGAGGGAAGTCGGCAACCGCGTGGCGTCGAGCATAGAGCCAATTCCACCGTCTTCGGGGTTACCCCATGCGGTGTCGAAAACCTGAAGCCACGGGCAGCCGCGGCCTTGGGGAAGAGCGACATCACGGTCATCTGTTGTGCCGTTGAAGACAACCAAGGCGTCGCGGCCACTGTAGAGGCTACCGGAGCGAAGCATCTGGAAAACTCGAGATTCTTGAGACCCCCAAATGTCGTCCCTCATCGGTGAACCATCGGCGCTATACCAAGAAAGATCAGCGATGACATCACCATGAGGATCTGTTCCTGAAAAGAAAGCCATGGGGCGAAGCGCCGGGTGAGCACGGCGCAAGGCCAAAAGCCAACGTACTGTTAGGAGCTGGTCTTTCTGGAGTTCAGAAAGATCCCAATCGATCCAAGAAATCGGAGAATCCTGACAGTAGGCATTGTTATTACCAAATTGCGTACGTGAGAATTCGTCTCCTGCAACCAACATTGGAGTTCCGGAAGAGACCAACAAAGTCGCAAGTAGATTTCTCTGGCTGCGCTGACGTGCAGGAATAATATCTTCAACAATGCCCGTTACGTCGCGGACATCGGGATCAACGCCGATGATGGGGGAGGCAATTGCCCCCTCCAACCCGTGATTCCACGAGTTGTTGTTATCAGAACCATCACGGTTTTCTTCGAGGTTTGCCAGATTGTGCTTGTGATCGAAGGCCGTCAGATCCGCCAAGGTGAAACCATCATGGGCGGTTACGAAATTGACCGAAGCACTGGGGCCACGCAGATATCCCACGCCATGACCGAAGACGTCTTGAGAGCCCGACAAGCGAGTCGCAAACTCATTCGAACCGGCCAATGCACGCATATCGGAGAGCCAGAAAGTGCGCACCGTGTCACGGAAACGGTCATTCCATTCACAGAATGGATCAGGGAAATTACCTGTTTGCCAGCCGCCAAGGCCAACGTCCCAAGGTTCGGCAATAAGTTTGACCTCGCGAAGAATCGGGTCTGCGCCCATACCGATGAGAACAGGGTGCATCGGGGTGAAACCATTTGCAAAGCGCCCCAGGGTTGCCGCAAGGTCAAAGCGGAACCCATCGATCCCCATATTCGATACCCAATAGCGCAGAGAATCAAGGATCAGTGAAATAACCTGAGGATTGTCCGTATTGACAGTGTTTCCAGTCCCAGTCGTATCGATGATGTGCGAGGGGTATCCCTCGGTACGCCGGTAGTACAGGGGCGAATCGAGGCCACGGAAAGACAGGGATGGACCAGCATCACCATTTTCGCAGGTGTGGTTGTAGACGACATCCAAGATGACTTCGATACCTGCTTCATGCAGGATCGAAACCATTCCACGAAATTCATCTATTACTGCCTGAGGTCCGCGTGCACGGGCAGACGCGCTGGCATAGGAAGGCTCGGGGCTAAAGAATGACAGAGTCGAGTATCCCCAATAGTTTGTGAGTCCGCGTTCAACGAGGAAAGGCTCATCAGACTTTGCGTGGACTGGAAGTAGCTCGACGGAAGTGACGCCAAGCTCCTTGAGATAGCGCACTGAAGCGGGGTGAGCGAGTCCTGCGTAGGTGCCGCGAAGGTTCGGGGGAACCTCCGGCATGTTCTGGGTAAAGCCTTTGACGTGAAGCTCATATATGACCGTCTCGTCCAAAGGGATCTTGGGCTGTGGGGCAAGACGGAAGGAAGTGTCGATGACCACGCTATGCGCGTTGTAAGGAGCAGAATCGGACTGTGAAGGCTCGAGCGGATAGGAAACCGGGTACAGATCTTCATCAACGCTGTGCGCGTAGACCTCGGGGCAAATATCGACGTTTCCCGCGAGCCCGCGACCGTAGGGGTCGATGAGTAGCTTGTTGTAGTTGAAGAACAGGCCTGCGTCGGGATCCCACGGCCCTTGAGCGCGGAAGCCGTAGTGAGTACCGACTCCAAGGCCTTCAATGTAGCCGTGCCAGATTCCATGATCAGGTCCGAGAAGATGGTAGCGTTCTTCGATACCGCTTTGCGGGTCGATGACGCAGAAATCTACTTGAGTCGCGCGCGTGGAGACAACAGCGACGTTAAGGCCCGATCCTGCCACTGAAACGCCCAGCTGACGATAGTGAGGATTCGGCCGGTTAACGGCACGGAACGTGTGTGTTTGTTGTTGTGACATTACCGCCTCTATATCTGTCATAACGCCTACAAGCATAGTCGTTCCTGTTCCTCAGCACACTCGGAGCTGCGCGCATGAGGCCTGATATGGCACTCTGGATACATGAGGATTGCAGTGCTGGCTAAGCAAGTTCCCGATACCAGCTCGGGGCGTCGTTTTGAAGGCTCGCGTCTTGTCCGCGGTGAAGACGATGTACTGAATGAATTTGATGAGAATGCAGTAGAAGCAGCGGCTCAGCTTGTTGCCGCTTACGGCGGTGAAGTACTCGCCGTGAGCATGGGGACGGAAGATGCCAGTGACGCACTGGTTCGCTGTCTCGCTCTCGGCGCCGATAGCGCTTACCTCCTTTCAGACCCCATGCTTGAGAACGCCGATGTGACAGTGACAGCACGCGCACTCGCGGCTTTGATCTCGCTCTTGGCCGAAGAAGAAGCGATCGACCTTGTTCTGTGCGGCATGGCGGCATCCGATGCAATGACCTCGATGCTTCCGGCAGCACTTGCTGCTGTTATGAATGTTCCTTTGGTGTCGCAGGTGCGTGAATTAACTGTCGACCCCGCAAAGGGGCATGTCCAAGCACTGCGCAGCGTGGATGGCGTTGATGAAACCCTGCGCGCACCTCTTCCGGCAGTGGTTTCGGTGACGGATCAGCTCAATGAGCCTCGATTCCCAGGCTTTAAGGACTTGAAGGCAGCGCGCGCGAAGCCTCTCGTTCAGGCTGAACTCGATGATGTCGCTGGCTACGATCCCAGTGGATGCCTCTCTGAATTACTCTCCGGAGCGCGCTCCCAGATGCCTTTGAGTGTTGTCTCGATGACAGAACATAACCGCGGCGGCTCTGGTGAAGTCTTTACCGATACCGGGGACGGCGGGACGCGTCTGGCTGAGTTCATTGAGGAGAAGATGAAATGAGCACTTGTCTCAAGGACGCGATTGTCGTCATTGATTGTTCGGATACCGCTTGTGTGGGTTCGCGTTATCGCGACATGATTGCCCAGGCGCATGAGTGCGCCGATGCTGTCCATGCGATCGTGGTCTGCCAGGACGGGCGCGAGTCTTTGCGCGAAGAACTTGGACGCCTCGGCGTTTCTTCCTGTGTTTTTCTCCAGGTGAATGAGTCGGCGCTGACTGCTTCGGCACTTTCTCCGGCAATCGCCTCGGCTTACACGCGTTTCGGTAACCTGGAGGCCCCGCTTCTTTTCGCTTCGCGTTTCCTTGACCGCGAGAGCGCAGCTTCGCTTGCAATCACCTTGGGAGGCTGCGCGATTGCCGAGGCCGTGGCCCTTCGCGTGGAAGACGGACGCTTGTGTGCGACCACAGATGCCTTGGGGGGGACATGGCGTGCAGAGATTGCCACGCACAGCGCTCCAGCGTGTGTGTGCGTGCGTTCTCGTGGATTGGAAGTAGCGGCCGAGGAAAGCGAATGCGTCGAGCTCGCTACTGAAGTCGTAGATCCCGATCCTACGCATACGCTTGTTATTGAGCGGGTTGAATCCAGCTCAGATGGGCGTCCCAATGTCACTGATGCACAGGT
>USHU01000046.1 GCA_900554605.1 uncultured Actinomyces sp. | reverse complement strand
GAAATCCCCGTTGAGGAACTGAAGTCAGAAATGGACAAGGCGTACAAGAGCATCGCCAATCAGGTGTCCATCCCCGGCTTCCGTAAGGGTCACGTTCCCGCTCGCATCATCGACCAGCGTTTCGGCCGTGCAGCCGTCATCGAGCAGGTTGTCAATGAGGTTCTTCCCGGCCAGTACTCCGCTGCCGTGTCCGAGCACGAACTGCGCCCCATGTCCCAGCCCGATGTCGAGGTCACCGAGATCCCCTCGACCAGTGGCGAGCTGACCGGCCAGGTCGTTTTCACCGCTGAGGTCGACGTCGTTCCTTCCTTCGAACTCCCCGAGTACGGCAAGGACACCGTCATCGAAGTTGACTCCGTTGAGGTCACCGATGAAGACGTTCAGGCTGAGCTTGACGCTCTGCGTGGTCGTTTCGCATCCCTCAAGCCCATCAAGCGCCAGGCAAAGACCGGCGACTTCACCACCATTGACCTGGTTGCCACCATCAACGGTGAAGAGGTTGACTCCGTCTCTGACGTTTCCTACGAAATCGGTTCGGGCACCATGCTCGACGGCCAGGACACCGCGCTGCGCAAGACCCATGCAGGCGACGTTGTCACCTTCACCTCCACCCTCAAGGGCGGCGAGCATGAAGGTGAAGAGGCCGAGGTGACCATCACCGTCAAGTCCGTCAAGGAGCGCGAGCTTCCCGAGGCCGACGACGATTTCGCGCAGATGGTTTCCGAATTCGACACCATCGATGAGCTTATGGAAGACCTCAAGAAGCAGGCCGCGCAGACCAAGACTTCGCAGCAGGCACTTCAGGCACGTGATCGCCTCGTTGATGAGCTGCTTTCGCGCACCGAGATCCTGCTCCCCGAGTCCGTGATCGAGCTCGAGCTCAACCACCGACTGGGCGCAGACGCTTCCGCGAAGGAAAAGAAGGAAGCTCGCGCGGCCATCGAGAAGGAATACCGCACCGAGATCCTCGCCGAAGAGCTCGCTAAGAAGAACGAAGTTCAGGTTGGCCAGCAGGAGCTTTTCGATTACGCCATCCAGATGTCCCAGAACTACGGCATGGACATCAACCGCCTGTTCTCGGATCCGCAGCAGATCTCCGCAGTGGTCGCCGATCTTGGCCGCGCAAAGGCCCTCATCGAGGTTCTGCGTGAGGTAACCGTGAAGGACACCGAGGGCAACCCCGTTGACCTGAGCGAATTCCTCGGCCTTGAGGATGAAGCTGCTGCTGAAGAAGCCGCAGCCGAGACCGTCGCCGAGGTTGAGAAGGCCGGCGAAGAACTCGCAGACGAAAAGTGAGTCGCTCATTTAAGCGCCACTGAGTTCTTCGCAATGCGAAGCTCATGACTTGGTGTGGGTCGGAACCTAAGGGTTTCGGCCCACACGTCATATCTGCGCGAGATCGCCGCGGCCTTTCCATGCGCCGTGAGCGAAAAGCGCTAGTTTAGAGCGCCAACTGGTGTCAGAACCGATAAGTTTGGATTCAGTGAGGTTCCATAACGGGAACCGGACCCTGAAATTGAAGGAGAGCGTGAATGGCTATTCAAGCCTCGGGCGGAAATGAAACGCCCATGGGACTGGGAGATTCGGTCTACCAGCGCCTGCTCAAAGAGCGCATTATTTGGCTTGGCGGCGAAGTGCGAGATGACAACGCAAACGCGATCTGCGCACAGCTCCTCTTGCTGGCTGCTGAAGACCCCGATCGTGATATCTACCTGTACATCAACTCTCCGGGTGGATCGGTCACCGCGGGCATGGCCATCTATGACACCATGCAGTACGTCAAGCCCGACGTCGTGACCGTTGGTATGGGCCTTGCCGCATCGATGGCGCAGTTCCTGCTGACTGCAGGCGCACCCGGAAAGCGCTACATCACCCCGCACGCTCGTGTTTTGCTCCACCAGCCTTTGGGAGGCGCGGGCGGTAGCGCAACGGATATTCGCATTAACGCGGATCTGATCTTGGGTATGAAGAAGGAACTGGCTCAGATCACCGCCTCGCGTACCGGCAAGTCTGTCGAGCAGGTTGAGGCAGATGGCGATCGTGACCACTGGTTCACCGCTCAAGAAGCACTCGAATACGGCTTTGTCGATCAGGTTATCGACAGTCCGCAGGAAATTGGCAACCGTGGAGGAGAAAACTGATGAGCACTCAGCCCTATTTCGACGCAGTTGCCCGTCAAATGCCCCAGGCTCGCTACGTTCTTCCGAACTTTGAAGAACGCACTGCCTATGGCTTCAAGCGTCAAGATCCCTACGCAAAGCTCTTCGAAGACCGCATTGTCTTCTTGGGTGTGCAAGTTGACGATGCAAGCGCCGACGACATCATGGCTCAGCTCCTCGTCCTTGAGTCGCAGGATCCGGATTCGCTAATCACGATGTACATCAACTCGCCTGGTGGTTCCTTTACCGCAATGACGGCGATCTACGACACCATGCAGTACATCAAGCCCCAGGTCCAGACTGTCTGCTTGGGACAGGCTGCTTCAGCTGCCGCCGTTCTGCTGGCCGCGGGCTCTCCCGGAAAGCGTTTGGCACTGCCCAATGCTCGGGTCCTCATTCACCAGCCTGCAATGGAAGGAATGCAAGGTCAGGCCTCGGATATCCAGATTATTGCCGACGAGATCGATCGCATGCGTCTATGGCTCGAAGAGACGCTTGCTGCTCACTCAGGCAAGCCGGTCGAAGAGGTTCGTCGCGATATTGAGCGCGACAAGATCCTCACCGCCGCTCAGGCTGAAGAATACGGTCTGATTGACCAGGTTTTGGCTTCTCGTAAGGCTCGCAGCTAGTGAACAACTGCGTGACTTTACTGAGTCGCTGCTAAGGAAGTGCGGGGGAGAGCGTTTTGGCGCTCTCTCCCGTTCCCATTGAATGATCGGTCTTACACTGTGCATCCCGCGCGTCAATTCGCTGTAGAGCACGGGGTGAATTAGGCTAGATTTCAGTAAAAGACCCGATTCGGGTGAAGTTTTTCAGGAGGCATACGTGAGTCGATTGACCGACGGAGCTGAGGCCCTCAAGTGCTCTTTCTGCGGAAAGAGCCAGAAGCAGGTCCGCAAGCTCATTGGGGGATCCGGCGTTTACATCTGCAACGAGTGTGTCGACCTGTGCAACGAAATCATTGCCGAAGATACCGAACCGCAGAGCGCACCCTCGAGTCTTCCTCTCCCAAAGCCTCGTGAAATCTTCGAATTCCTCGATTCTTGGGTGATCGGTCAGGACCGCGCTAAGCGTGCACTTTCTGTTGCCGTCTATAACCACTACAAGCGCGTGCGTTCGCGCGAAGCGGGCAATGAGGAAGATATGTACGGCACTAAGTCGAATATCTTGCTCCTGGGCCCCACGGGAACCGGTAAAACCCACTTGGCGCGCTGCTTGGCTCGACTTTTGGATGTTCCCTTCGCCATCGTGGATGCGACAGCTTTGACCGAGGCCGGTTACGTCGGTGAAGATGTTGAAAATATTTTGCTTCGCCTGATTCAAGAAGCCGGCGGAGATATTAAGAAGGCAGAGCGCGGCATCATCTACGTCGATGAGATCGACAAGATCGGACGTAAGGGAGAAAACGCCTCCATCACGCGTGACGTTTCCGGTGAAGGCGTTCAGCAAGCTCTTCTGAAGATCATTGAAGGAACTGTCGCCTCGGTGCCTCCGCAGGGTGGCCGCAAGCACCCGCACCAGCAGTTCTTGGAGATTGATACCTCGGGAATCCTCTTCATTGCTGCCGGCGCATTCGCAGGAATTGAAGAAATTGTCAAGGCTCGTCTGGGCCAGCGTTCCACCGGTTTCGGTTCGGAATTGAAGTCTTCTGCTGAGATGGGGGACCTTTATGAATCTGTCACCGCCGAAGACCTTCACAAATTTGGAATGATCCCCGAGTTCATTGGGCGTCTTCCCGTGCTGACCTCGACTAAAGAACTTTCTGAGGAAGATCTGGTTCGAGTGTTGACCGAGCCCACGAATTGCTTGGTTGCTCAGTACCAGCACCTCTTTGAGCTTGATGGCATTTCCTTGGAGTTCACTCACGAGGCCTTGCTTGCGATCGCGGAGCTGGCGAACAAGCGTAAGACGGGGGCGCGAGGCCTTTCTTCCGTTATGGAAGCAACTTTGTCGGACTTGATGTTTGACCTTCCCTCGCGTGATGACGTCTCCCGTGTCGTTGTCACTCGCGAGGCTGTGCTTGGTCAGGGGAGTGCCGAGTTGTACGAGGTCGATCCTGCAAGCGTCCAGAGCGCCTAGGGGGAATCATGCCGGATACCTCTTTGCCTCAAGAACTGATCGAGGCGCGCAAAACAATCGACAATATTGATGCTGCCCTCATTCACATCCTTGCCGAGCGTTTCCGCTGCACTCAGAAGGTCGGACTTATCAAGGCTGTCCATGAGCTTCCCCCTGCGGATCCTGCTCGTGAAAGCGTGCAGATTGCGCGCCTTCGCTCGCTGGCTACAGAGTCTGGTTTGGATCCTGATTTTGCCGAGAAATTCTTGAACTTCATGGTGCGTGAAGTGATTCGTCACCACGAGGATATTAAGGCTGCCTATGATCAGGCGGAGGGTGTGCCTGAATCACATTAATGGAATTGATTCTCGATAACTTCTGGGTATAGAATGTTATCAAGTCGTTATCAAAAGATATCGAATTGTTATAAATCCTCCCAGGAGCTTCGATGAAGAATCGCTCGTCACGTACCCTCGTAGTCGGCGCACTCGCACTGGTCTTTGCCCTTAGCGCTTGCTCGCAGGGAACGTCATCCTCATCATCGGCGTCAGCGTCGGCACGGTCAAAAGCCACCACTTCGAAGAGCGCAGCCCAGGCCTCGGGATCAAAAGACCCCAATATTGCATTCGGACAATGCATGCGCAACAAGGGATTCGACGTGCCCGATACGGGGCTTACTCCCGACCAATTCGCCAATGCTACCGATGCCTTCAATTCTGCTGTTAACGCGTGCATGGAAGAGGTTTCCTCACTCGTTGGAGAAGAAAACGACCTGACAAACGATCCGCACGCGCGTGAACTTTTGACAAAGGGAACTCAATGCCTGCGCGATCTGGGCTATGACGTTCCCGATCCTGGACAAAATGGCGTCGTCGATGTTCGGAATGTCCCCTCTGAAGCAGTCCATAAATGCTTCGGAAGCGTTGGAGGCAACAAGTGACCACGCGTGAAGGCAGCACATGCCGTCGTATAGGTGCGCTGGCTGCATCAATGGGGATGCTCGTCTGCTCTCTTGCAGCGTGCTCAAACAACTCCTCAGAATCAAACGATGCCCAGGAATTTAGCGGTGCAAGCGCAGAGATTACTCGCGGAGACCTTGTCGGTGAGACAACCGTCCAAGGAACTTTGCACTACGCCGACTCCTACACCCAAAAATCGAGCTTCGATGGTGTCATCACAGCTCTTCCAACTCCCGGTTCCACGCTCAAACAGGGGGAGAAGATCTACACGGTGGGCGGTGAAAGCAGCTATCTTCTCCACGGTTCCACCCCCGCATGGCGCAGCTTCGAAGCGGGGATGAGCAATGGAGAAGATATCCACCAACTCGAAGAGGCATTGTCTCAACTCGGCTATTTTGACGGGCAGGCGGATACCCACTTCGACTGGCGAACCCAAGCCGCTATCAACAAATGGCAAAAAGAACTGGGACTGAGCCAAGACGGTATGCTTCCGCTTGGACGTGTGCTCTTTGCTCCCGAAGATTTACGTATCGGTAGTCTTAAAGCCCGAGTTGGCGACGCTGTTTCCCAAGGGGGCGATCTCTTCTCGGCCTCATCTTCCAGGCAGATCATTTCTGCAAACCTCAAGCTCTCCGACCAATCTCTGGGAGTCGTCGGTACCAAGGTGACCATCCGGCTCCCCGGTGCGCAAACAACGAAGGGCACCATCTCGTCCGTCGAGCCACCCAAGGAAAAAGCAGGCGCTGAAGGGGCAAGCGATTCACAGGCGACCAAGGATCGCATCATCCCCATCACCGTCACCCCCGATGACTCCGCTGCGACAGAGAAACTTCAAGAGGCCTCGGTTTCACTGGGTATTACCTCCCAGACGAAAACGAATGTTCTTTCAGTGCCTCTGGGGGCCCTCGTGGCGATCACTCCCGACCAATTCGGTGTGGAGCTCGTTGGTGAAGATGGGAAAGTCACGCGAGTTCCGGTGCAAACCGGCCTCTTTGCTGGAGACAGGGTGGAGATCTCCTCCGATGATCTCCACGAGGGACAACTTGTGGCGGTGCCGAACCGATGAGTCCGCTACTTGAACTTCGCGAGGTTCGTCGCAGCTACGGTTCTCCGCCCGTTACTGCATGCGATGGAGTGAGTTTGAGTGTTGACAAAGGAGAATTCGTTGCCATCGTCGGTCCATCTGGATCTGGGAAGTCAACTCTCCTCAACCTGATTGGCACTCTGGATCGCCCGGATTCGGGGGCGGTCATCATCGAAGGAATGGACGTCAGCGCTCTAGGTGATGCAGAACTGTCCGGGGTGCGTGCATCCCTTATCGGCTTTGTCTTCCAGCAATTCCACCTCTCGCCGGGAGTTACTGCCTTGGACAATGTCGCCGACGGACTGCTCTACCGGGGTGTCCCGCGCGCGAAACGGCGTGAGAAAGCGCGAGAAGCTCTTGAAAAGGTCGGGCTCGGACACCGAATCGAGCACCGTCCGCACCAAATGTCCGGAGGTGAACGCCAACGCGTGGCTATCGCTCGCGCATTGGTCGGATCACCGGCGCTGCTCCTTGCTGACGAACCCACTGGTAACCTCGACTCGCGCTCAGGAGAAGCAATCGTTTCACTCCTGCGCGAACTCAATGATTCGGGGACGACGATCATCGTCATCACACATGACAACGATCTCGCGGCCTCACTTCCGCGCCAAGTCATGATCCGCGATGGGAAAGTGGTTTCTGACTCCGCAAGCGAGGTGAGCCAATGAGCCTCGATAGGGAAACAATCACCCACGCCTCGTGCCTGCGTGGCAGTGACGTCGCGCGCTTGGGAGTGAGCGGCCTTCGCGCGAGGCCAATGCGTGCAATCCTTTCGGCCTTGGGAATTGCGATTGGTATCGCCGCCATGGTTGGCGTTGTCGGGGTGTCTGCCTCGTCCCAGGCACGTCTACATGAACAGCTGCAGGCGCTGGGAACCAATATGCTTACGGCTCGCTCAGGTGCTGACCTTTCCGGCGCAAACCTGATCCTTCCCGAAGACTCAGTGGGGCGCATGCGGATGATTCCGGGAGTAACCGATGCCTCCTCGACGTCGACCTTGTCGGGAGTTTCGGTGTACCGCTCGCGTTTGATTGATCCAAATGCGACGGGTGGCATTTTGACGATGGCTGCGCCAACGAATCTCCTGGACGTTGTTTCGGCAAAAGTCGCGCGCGGAACCTGGCTGAATGAAGCGACATCACGGTATCCGGGTGTTGTATTGGGCTCGAAAGCAGCGGATCTTTTGGGGATTACAACTCCTGGAACCCAAGTGTGGCTGGGGAATACCTCCTTCCCCGTGCTCGGAATCCTTGAGCCCTCGCCTTTGGCGGAAGAACT
>USHU01000045.1 GCA_900554605.1 uncultured Actinomyces sp. | reverse complement strand
AGAATACTCACCCCCGAAGGAACGAGGCCTCGAATCAATTCTGCCTTTGCATCGCGAACGCCCTCAACAGAGCCGAAGCCACCCAAGTGCGCGTGACCCACCATGAGTTCAATGGCGGCGTCAGGGGGCGCGATACGTGTGAGGTAATCAATGTGACCGGGCCCCGACGCGCCCATTTCGAGGACCAGGTGACGCGTCGATTCATCGGCACGCAAAACTGTCAGGGGAAGCCCCACCTCGTTATTGAAAGACAATTGCGGAGCAACGGTTGGTGCATCCTCGCTCATGATCGGGGCAAGAAGATCCTTTGTCGTGGCTTTTCCAGCCGAACCCGTCACTGCGATCACATCCAGCGGCTGGGACTGGCGCAACTCGCTGAGATAGGCGCGAGCAAGCTCTCCCAAGGCGAAGGTTGAGTCAGAAACAACGATTTGGGGAAGAGGCGAATCACAGACATGTTCAACGATTGCTGCCACTGCACCACGCGCAGCCGCCGCTTCAAGATATTGGTGTCCATCGCTTGTCTCACCGCGACGTGCAACGAAAAGGGAACCCGGAGTAATTTCTCGAGAATCCGTTTCAACTGTCGCGGTCACTTCGACATCAGTGCCGTGGAGCTGTGCGCCCAATGCTTGAGCGATCCACTTGCTGGACCTATGCATGCTTCTCCTTAGGGTTTCACCCATTTACTGCACACTAGCGTACTAGGGCCTCGTGGGATACAGCTGGGCAGTTTCTGTAGATGCAGGAATCCCCAGGTTTCGCACTGCCTCAGTTGCTACTTCTCCCCACAGCGGAGCCGCAGAATCCGAAGACAAACCGCCCACACGCGGGTTGTACAAAACAACCGAAATCGCCAAACGCGGAGATTCCGCCGGAATCAAACCGGCAGTGTTTGATACGACCGCATCAGCTCCGTTGACCTTGATGTCTGCGGTACCCGTCTTCACAGCAATGCGGTAACCCTCCACCTTTGCTGTCTGGCCGGTACCCAGTTCATCAGTGACAACAAACTCCATCATGGTGATGAGTTCTTTTGAGCGATCCGCCGACATGACTTGCTTGGGCTGAGGAGCCGTGGCTTTCTCGGCACGCCCCTGAGAATCGATCGTTGAGTCAATAATTCGCGGTGCAATCATCACTCCGCGGTTTCCGATCGCCTGAATGAGTTGATTCTGTTGGACGGCGGTAACAGCGTAGGACTGACCGAACATCATCGCGTAGCGATCACGGCCTTGGATATTGTCGAAATCGCGCATGATGCCTTGAGATTCGCCAGCTAACTCAATCCCTGTGAGTTGGTTGAGTCCCATCTTCGTCATGAAGTCGTAGCGATCACGATCGCCCACCTGCTCGCCAATCTCAATCGTTCCAACGTTCGAGGACTCCGCAAGGATACCGGTCGACGTCAAAGTCTCAGTTCCGTGCTCGTGGTAATCCTTGATCGGACCGCCGGCATCGGGAGGGTTAATGCTATACGGGACGCTGTATTGACTCGTTGGCGTAGTCGTTCCCTTTTCCAGGGCCGAGGCCACAGTTAGCAGCTTGCCCACCGAACCCGGTTCGTAGGGAGCCTGCACCCCCATGACAGATTGAGGTTTTGCGGCATCCGGCGTCGTGGACCCCGAATCGGCAAGAACAAGAATACGTCCCGTCGACACATCAGAAATGACGACGACTCCCCAGTCTGCATTGTGCTTACGCACGCGTTCGTCAAGACGGTCTTGAACGAGGTGTTGAAGGTCAGCGTGGAGGGTTGTCCGTACTGAACCACCATCTTGAGGCTCTTTGGTCGTGCGCTTTCCACCGGGCATAATCGCACCGTTGGGCGAGATCTCGTAAGCTTCTTCCCCTGCTGTTCCTTGGAGGAAATTGTTGAAGTACGCCTCAAGTCCGGAAACACCATCGCTTTGCGAATTCACCGCGCCAACGATCGGAGCAGCAGTATTACCGTTCGGGTAGACGCGGTCGAACACCGACTCCCATTCAATTCCAGTGATATCGAGCTTGCGGATCTCACGGTATGTCACCGCATCGACATTTTTCTTGAGGTAGACATACGTAGAATCCCCCAGCATCATGCCGCCCAATTCGGCGCGACTCATCCCTAAGAGCGGGGAGAGTTGCTTGGCTGCTTCTGCTGGGCCTCGACCGACTACTTTACCGTCGTCGTCTTTGTGTTCGTAGGTCGTGATTGCTCGCTGGTTGACGGCAATGTGATAGGCCTGAACTGAATCTGCTAAGACAACGCCATTCACATCGAGGATGTTGCCGCGTTTTGCACCAATTTCACTGACAGCTGTGCGAACTCTTTCGCCTTCCGATGAAAGTGTCGAGCTTTGGAAAATTTGGATGACCAATAGCTGAAGAACGCATAACGCAAAGAGGACGGTGAACATCCTCCCGATGCCACGGGCGCGATTCGCAGTGGTATCACTCGCTTTGCGTGTGCGCTGCCACAACCTCATCGCGCGGCGACACCGCCCTCAACTGTGCCATCCGATAGACGAATAGTGCCGAGCTTACCGGCGTGTACCATTCCCTGTGCCTTCGCTGCCTTCTCCAGTTCAACGGGAGAAGCCTTTTCTTGAAGTTGAGTCTGCAGAGTCCATGACTGTGCTTCAAGCTCATTGAGCTGAATCTGGTACTCGCGAATCTCGTACGAGGTCTGCGCCATGTGGGTGTTAATCACCATGGGAACCACAATAGCGATTGCGATCATGACCAGCGCGATGATCGTCATGGGAATGACCGAGCGACGAGGACGCGAAGAGTCGACCACCGTCAAAAGTGGTCGAATTTCCTCACCTACGTAGGCCGGACGAGAGGTCGCGCGTGCGCGCGCGGTGGCTCCGCTCATGGTCTTTCCTTCCAGGGACGTATCATCTGTGCGCCGCGCAGCCGCACGGATGCGGAACGCGGATTATGGGATTTTTCTGTGTCGTCAGCCAACTGCGCTCCTCGAGTAAGGAGTTGCAAGCGAGCTTGAAGTTCTTCGGGGATGAGGGGAATCCCCGCGGGGGCTTGGTCTGTTGCCCCACGTCGAAAGATGTCCTTGACCAGGCGATCTTCCAAAGATTGATAGGACTCGATGACGATTCTTCCGCCCACACGAAGTCGTTCGAGAGCTGCGGGAAGTGCGGCCTCGAGAATCGTGAGCTCATCGTTGACCGCAATTCGCAAGGCCTGGAAGGTCCTCTTGGCGGGGTTTCCCCCGGTGCGTCGCGCGGCGGCCGGGATCGAGTCTCGAACGATTTGTGCCAATTGTGAGGTTCGCGTGAGCGGTTGAGTTTCCCGGTCGCGAACGATGCGTGCAGCGATCTTCGAGGCGAACTTCTCTTCCCCGTAAACCCGCAGGATCCGCGTGATTTCTTCTTTCGAGGCCGAGGCCAAGAGCTGGGCAGCGCTCACTCCGACGGTGGGATTCATTCGCATGTCGAGAGGTGCGTCGTGCGAATACGAGAAGCCACGTTCTTCTTCGTCAAGCTGAAGAGAAGAAACGCCGAGGTCCATGAGAATGCCATCGACCATTGCACCAGGCGCTTCATCGGCAACTTCAGCCATGTTGTCGTAAGTCGTATGGAATGCTCGGAACCTAGAGCCAAAGGGCGCAAGCCTTGCTGATGCAAGCTCAATTGCTGCGGGGTCACGATCGATGCCGAAGACGGTCAGTTGAGGGAAACGCTTGAGCGCTGCTTCGGTGTGGCCACCCATCCCCAAGGTCGCGTCAATGAGGACCGCTCCGGGAGTTTCAATAGCGGGAGCAAGCATGTCCAAGCACTCGTTGAGGAGGACAGGAACGTGCAAGCGCGAGGCATCGCGGTCAGCAGACACTTCTGCCCTCCTTCTGTGTGATGGGTACCCGTCGTTCCAGGTCCCCCACCGTGCTCTGCCATCGGGGAAGTGACGTCAGAACATCGGGAGGAGACCTGGAATGACGGGCTAGAACATTCCTGGGATAATTTCGTTTTCAGTTTGTGAGAACACGTCTTCCTGGACGGACAGGTAGTCGTTCCACGCCTGTGAATTCCAGATCTCTGCGCGCGACCCGGCACCAATGACGGTGAGTTCGCGGTCAAGACCGGCGTATTTACGAAGATCCGGGGGAAGAGTGATTCTTCCTTGCTTATCCGGAACCTCCTTGTACGCCCCCGAGAGCAGCACGCGAACATAGTCGCGCGCTTGTTTGGATGACAGTGGCGCTCGTCGAAGTTCCACCGTCATCTGCTCAAACTCTTGGGCGGGAAAGGCGTAGATGCAGTGTTCTTGACCTCGAGTCAGAACAATGCCACCTTCCATGTCCTCCCGGAATCGGGCAGGCAGAATCACGCGTCCCTTGTCGTCGAGCTTGGGCTCGTAAGTGCCAAGGAACATCATTCACCGCCTTCCCCTCCGTGACATCTTCCCCCACTTTACTCCACGTTTTGCCATTTTGGGACCTTTTCCCACACTAAACCAACAGGTTAACTAGACAAATCGGCGGAATATCAAGGAAAAATAGGAGTGG
Organism: uncultured Actinomyces sp.; assembly: GCA_900554605.1. Lineage (GTDB taxonomy): Bacteria > Actinomycetota > Actinomycetes > Actinomycetales > Actinomycetaceae > Pauljensenia. Next base: position 3,032 of record USHU01000045.1, on the reverse strand, counting down.
AGGAAAGTGGGGGGAATTTTCAGCGTTTCTCGTCAAAAAACTCAGGAATCGCTTCTGACCAGCACAAATATGCTCAAGCAACTAGAGGTGGAGGAAAGTGGGGAAACGCTGCGGCCTACCGCGTGACCGTAACCCGATAACAAAAAATGGATGCCTGGCGAGCACACTCACCAGGCATCCATCTGGAAAAATCAGTTATTCATCTGTGGAACGGCGATCCCAACGTTCCTCTTGACGCTGCATAAAAGAAGACCTCTTCGCTCCAGGGCGCAAAACCCGCGGAGTCTGCAAGGCATACCAAGCACCACCAAGCATGAAAAGAAAACCAGCGACCCCAACGATCAAAGAGATCACCGAGTATCCCAGAGAGACAGCGGCAACCAAAATCAGCAAACCCGCGACAATCATCAAGGAGCCAACAGCAACCCGCTTGGGGGAAAGTTTCGAAGAAGAACGCGGCGAATGAGCGTCTTCGCGCACGTGATCACGGAAGGAGGAAGGCTGATGGTCGAACTGTGCTTCCATCTCCTCAAGAACTTGCTTCTCGTAATCAGAAAGTGCCATGGGGCCATTCTACTTGTTTTCGTCAAGCAAAGATGCAATCGAGATTGCCCCTGCCCCATACTTCCCACGAATTTGATGCATGGCGCGCTCAGCAGCTTCAGGGCGTTCGTCCTGATCAAGCGTGACTTCAAAACCTTCTTCTCGAGCAATGAGTCCTTCTGCTCGCACCCCAAAAAGTCGCACTCCCCCGCTCGGAAGAGTCTCACGAGCAAATAATTCGCGCGCAATCCTCGAAATTTCTCTTCCCAAGTCAGTAGGAGCAGCCAGGCGCTGCTGACGAGTGATCGTTGAAAAGTCCGCACCGCGCATTTTGATCGCAACTTGACGACATACCCACCCGCCTTCGCGCAATCGGCGGGCACATTCATGTGCAGCCTTGGTAATAAATTGCTCAAGAACGCCTCGATCACGAATATCAAGCTCGAAGGTTCTCTCCATACCAACTGACTTTTCTTCACGCGAGACGCACACGGGCCTCGGATCAATTCCCCACGCAAGATCATGAAGCTGGTGTGCAGCCGCGGCCCCAAGGAGACGAGCCAAGCGCTGCACAGGATGCTCAGCAAGCTCCCCAATCGTTTGGATCCCCTCACGTTCAAGGATCTGCCCGCTCTTGGCTCCCACTCCCCACAAAGCGCCAACTGGAAGTCCGTGAAGGAATTCAATGGTGGCCTCGGCGGGGATCAACAAAAGACCGTCCGGCTTGGCATTCGAGGAGGCAATTTTGGCCACCGACTTCGTCGAGGCAATCCCCACCGACGCCGGCAGGCCGAGGTCCCCTCGAATCTGGGTACGGATATCTCGCGCGATCTGAGTGGGGGTTCCGAAACGAAGCCTTGACCCCTTGACGTCAACAAAAGCCTCGTCGACGCTCACTTGCTCAACAAGTGGGCTGAAACGCCCGATAATCTCCATGACTTTGCACGAATACATGCGGTAGAGCTCGAAATGTCCAGGAATGAATACTGCTGTCGGACACAGTGCACGTGCGCGAGCAATAGGCATGCCGGCGCGCACACCCAATCCCCTGGCCTCGTAGGTCGCAGAAGTGACAACCCCTCGATTCCCACTTCCCCCCACGATGACGGCCTTACCGACAAGCGATGGGTCCTGACGAATCTCAACCTGCGCGAAGAAAGAATCCATGTCAATGTGCAAGATATTCGTTTGAGAATCATCGTCTCCCCAAAAGCGTTTGCGACGCTTATCGCGCGGAGCGTTCGACACCGGATCCTCCTTCCCGCTTAGAGTTGTTCTATGAGTACTCTAGACTCCCCATCACTTGAGGTACGGTGGGACGGCCCGCGCGCAACACTTCTTGTCGATGGCGCCGAATCATCCTGCATCGACACGTCGGACCCCACTTATCTCGATTTTGAGTACATGCAGCACGCAACTTGTGCGCTCCAAGCAACATTTCCTTCGTCCGCGCCGCTACGCGTTCTTCATTTGGGAGGCGCGGCCTGCGCACTCCCCTGGGCATGGTCGCTACTCTTTCCCTCATCGCGTCATACGGTTGTTGAGATTTCTCCAAAGATCGCAAGCTTTGCGCGCGAGACCTTCGATCTTCCACGCTCTCCTATCCTCAAAATACGAATCGGCGAGGCGCGCGCGGTCATTGATTCTCTTCGAGGCTCTTCCTTTGATGTCATTGTCCGCGACGCATTTGCCGGGGAATCTGTCCCCTCTCAGCTGCGAACCCTTGAGTTCACTGCGCAGTGTCATCGCGTTCTTCGCGAAGGTGGTCTTCTGCTGGCCAACAGCGCGCACGGAGGTAGTGACAACGCACGCATCGATCTGGCAGCTATGCGGGAGAGCTTCGCAGATGTCCAAGCCCTGTGCGACCCCAAAGTCGGGCGCGGAGCACGACGAGGAAATATCGTCTTCCTCGCTCAGTATTCGCCGCAATCCGTTAACGAGGCCGAGCTCGACCGTCTTCTTCGCAAGCTTCCTCTTCCCGCCCGCCCTCTGCGCGGCAAAGACCTATCGAAGTGGCAGGCTGGGACGCGGGCCATGAGCGACGCGGAAATCGGCTGGGGATCTGACGAGGCCTAAGCAGCGCAGAGCCTCTCTCAGGCTCCGCGAGTTGGTAGGCGCCCAGTTTGGGGTTTATTCGGCAGAGCCCTCTTGGCTTTCTTGCGCAGGCCCTTCGGCGCGTTCGGGACTGTCCTCAGCAGCGGAAGCACTGCCGCGGTGGCGAGGCGCGTGCACACCCCCGACCGAGTCGGCCCCTTCTTTGCGCTCGGCAACGCGTTTGAGGGCCTCGGCAAGAAGATCGTCAACAGAGGGCTTTTCTTCAATGACCTTCTCGTCAGCTTCAGAGGGCTGTGTGTTTCCCGTCGCACCTTCGGTCACTGAGGCAAGATAGGCCTCGATGGCATCGGAGATCCCCGTTATCTCAGTTTCTTTTTCAGCCCCTAAACCAACCGTAAATGCTGAGGGCACCGCATTAAGGGGAATCCCTAAGC
>USHU01000044.1 GCA_900554605.1 uncultured Actinomyces sp. | reverse complement strand
TTCACACCTGAGCTTTTCACGACAGATGGGTTTACTTCTCATGCACCGTGTATATCCTTCGATGCGCCAGCGCACCCTCCGGCGCATTTTCATTGCAACACTGCTTTCAAGCGCGCTTGGAGTCGGAACCGCTGCACTTCCCGCACAGGCCGCTCCTACGGCTCCCTCCACTGAGGCAACACCAACGGCACCACATGCGACGCAGACGGTTTCGCAACCTTCTGAAGACTCGCCGACTGCCACTCCTGAAGTCAGTGCCTCATCGGCACCTGAAGACACTCCCACGCCTTCCACCCAAAGCAGGCGCGTCGCTCGCTCGACTGTCGCCTCGGAAATCCTTCTTGAGCCGCAAAGGAACACCACCCAGGTGCGAGTGCGCCTCTCTGAGGATGCCGCAGGTGATGTTGCTGCCAATGCGGATACTGTTCACGTTCACGCGACGATGAACTACCGCGGAAAAGTCACTCGCGAGATCGACAAGAAGATTCCACTCGCTCAGGTGCAAGAGGGAAACTACTCCCTTGACTTCGGGACCTTCGGAAAATTCACTGCTTCGGTTACTTTGGAAAAGAACGGGAACACTGTTCGCACTCTGTCCAACCGCATTGTCGGAGTAACTGCAGATAGCTACAACATCGCACCGGTCAGCGCGACTTTACCCGTAGCGATGTTCTCCTTGAACTTGTGGGGAGAAAACTCGATTCGTAAATCCGGCCCGGTAATCGCGATGTTTGAGCGCCCGAACGCGTACAACTGGAAGGCGCTGCCCGGACCTGAGGCTGATAACTACGGCGTTTACGGGCTTCCCTACCTGTCCGAAAAGGAAATCGCCCTCCAACCCGGTGGCTTCGACGAGGCCTCGCAGCAGTTCCGTGATCGCATCGACATCGTCGCCGACTACGTGCGCGACCTACGCGAACTGGACCCCTCATCGACGATCAACCTCTACGTCGTTGACGTCTTCGTCAACGTTGTCCAGAAGATCATTTACGCGAATCAAATCCCGCAGGATCGCTACACGATCCGTCTGATCACTGACGGTGCGTACTCCTACGTGAAGTTCCCAGACGTCTATAAAGATGGAAATCCCAAGGGTACGCACGAACGATTGGTGCGTGAGTGGAAAGAACTGAAGGCAAAGACATATGCCAAGGGGCGTGCCGAGTACCCTGCCGATAGCACCTGGGAGATGTCGCCCTACTTGTGGGCGATGGTTGATTCTGAGCCGAATGCGCAGTGGTGGCTTTCTCGGCCGAAACTACTGAGTTCGCCCGGAGATGGAGACGCTTTCGCCAAAGACGTGCAGAGCTCTTCCAAGGTCAAGGCAGTCAACATCTCAGCTCTGCTCAAGACCAATATCGCGCCTTCTGCTGAAGCGACAGCTCAGTTCAAGGCCCTCTACAACTTCAATGACGGCTACTTCAACGAAGCTGAAAAACAGGGCAAAGGAGTGATGCTCATGCTCGGAACCCACCTGAAGCAGGAGTCTGGCTTTGAAGACTATGCGCGGTTCACGCAGAGCTACTACGGGGATCGTTACCTCTACTATTACAAGGGTCATCCTGCGACCCCGACCGAGCTTTCTACCGCAAAGCAAGATGAACTCAAGCGCCTTGAAATGACCGATGTCGATGCCTCAATCGCGGCAGAGCTCATCCTGTTCTTCAATCCGGGCATCGATGTTGCGGGGTACGAATCGTCAACCTTTGCCAGCACACAGCCGGGTAAAGCGAAAGGCGTCTTCAACCTGACGAAGACCAAGGCAATGGAAGCCGAGGCTTCGCCCTACCGTGGTCTTGAGTACTGGATCGTTCCCATGGACAAGGCCGAAAGCGAGTTCAAGAAGCTGTGTCCAGGCGGTCACACCTGCTACCAAGTGGAATTCTCTGACTCAATCAGCGCGAAGGAAGGCTATACTCACGCGCTGTGGGATGCGACAGACTCCGTCATTATCTACTACAAGAAGAACGGCAATTCCTTCGCGAAGATCCGCGTCCAAAACGGTGTGGGTACTAAGTCGTCGGTTGAAGCGGGCGAGTACTACATCAAGTCCGCGCTCGCAGATGATCTAGTGCTCGACGTTTGGGCGGCGAGCCGAAATGATGGCGCGAATGTCCAGCTGTGGAACGCGAACTTAAGTGGCGCTCAGAAGTGGCGGGTTTCCTACGATGCGGAAGGCCTTGCGACCATCACAAATGTCGCCTCCGGTAAGGTCCTTGACGCGCAGTGGGGGTCATCCCGCCCCGGAACGAATGTCACTCAATGGAGTAACAATGGAAGCCGCGCTCAAAAGTGGAAGATCGTGACCGGTGACAAGGGACGTATCACCATTGTTTCCGCCTTGGATCCGTCGATTGTCCTTGATATCTCGGCGGGAGGGCGATTCTCCGGCGCGAATGTTCAGCTGTGGACGGCCAATGGCTCAGACGCTCAAACTTTCGCGTTTATCCCGACGAAGCCATCAGTGAGCGCTGAGGGACAGGCAGATATTGCCCCGGGTTACTACTCGATTTCCAGTGTTGTGAACCCTGACATGATCATGGCTCTTGCGGATTATTCTTTGGATAACGGCGCAAAGGTCCATGCGTGGACCAACTACGGATTCCACGACCAAATGTGGAAGATCTCCCGTGACGGCGATGGCTACTACCGCCTCGAAAATGTTTGGTCGGGTAAATCCCTGGATAGTACAGACGGGACACCCATTCCGGGCCGTCAACTTCAGGTTTGGACAACGGATCTGAATAACCCGAATCAAAAATGGGTGATCACTTCGGTCACAGGTGGGGCCTACATGCTTCGCAATGTGGGGACGGGATTGGTCGTCGACCTCAGTGCGGGGATTGCTCAAAACGGCAGAGCCATTGACGGCTACCTCGCCAATGGCACAACCGCTCAACAGTGGCGCCTCGACAAGCTCAACGATCCCATCAGTCGTTTTGATGATGCCGCTGATGCGACGCGTGGGCTTGTCGAAGATGGGATTTACGAGATTGAACCGATCGCCGCTCCCGGAAAGCGTCTGGACGTCCAGTGGGCTTCGCAGGACGCTGGCGCTCGCGTCTGGCTCTATTCGGCGAATGGTAGTGCTGCGCAAAAGTGGCGTGTCAGTCACGATGCTCAGGGCTATGTCATTTTGACGAATGTTGGCTCAGGGAAGGTACTGGATGTCTACGGCGCCAGCAAAGCCTTCGGGACCAAGGTGACTCAACAGCCTGCAAACGGTACTCACGCGCAGAAATGGATGGTCGTCGAGACCGACAACGGAGATCTGGCCATTGGATCCGCGGTTGCTCCCTTGCTCTTCCTCGACCTAGAGGGCGGGCGAAATACTGATGGAACGCCTCTGCAGACCTACGGATACAACGGTTCAAAGGCTCAGCGTTTCCGCTTCATCAAGCAGTAATCGCAAGAACTCTACAGAGATGGGGCGCCCGCGCAGAGTACGTGGGTGCCCCTCTTCTCATAGCGGCGAACGTGGATGGGCACGCCTTTAGGGAAGCCGCCAATCAATCGCTGTCGCCCCCTGCTGCTCAAGCAGGGTGTTTGCGCGGCTAAACGGCCTCGAGCCAAAGAATCCGCGCCTGGCCGATAGGGGAGAGGGGTGGACAGACTCGATCGCGGGAGTATCTCCCAACTGCTCGCGCAAGGACTGCGCATCTCGTCCCCACAAGATTGCAACCAGCGGAAGACGATTCCCCGAGGAATCGCGGCGCTCAACCAGAGCATCAATGGCCCGAGAGGTCACTTCTTCCCATCCCATCTTTCGATGAGAGCCAGCTTGTCCGGGGCGAACCGTCAACACGCGGTTGAGAAGGCACACCCCTTGCCTCGACCAAGGGGTCAGATCCCCGCTGGTGGGCATTGGCACCCCCACGTCGGTGGTGAGTTCCTTGAAGATATTGCGCAGAGATGCGGGGAAAGGAACGCCGGGTGCAACAGAAAAACTGAGGCCCATCGCATGCCCGGGAGTGGGGTAGGGGTCTTGGCCGACGATGAGGACTTTCACCTGATCTAGGGGGTAAGTGAAAGCCCGCAAAACATCGCTTCCGGCGGGAAGATACCCATGTCCAGCCTCGACTTCGGCGCGCAGTTGAGCACCCAGCTCATGAATTTTGTCTTCTACCGGCGCCAGTGCACGTGCCCATGAAGGGTCAATCACTCGATCCAAAGATTCCACGGACCTACTGTAGCCGCCGGCTTGCCCAGCCGCGGCCTCGTCAATCAGTTGAAATGGGGAAATCTCAGCCACGCGGGGAGGGACTATGCGCAGGGATAGTGTTTTCGCTACTCTGAAACCGTGACTTCTCAGTATCCAAAGGATGAATTTGACCGCGCCGGCGAAGACATGCCCCAGGGCATGCACCTTCAGCAGCCCTCGCGTTGGAAGAGCGTGTGGCCCTTCCTTGCAGTGCTGGTGATCGTTCCCGCGGCAGCATGGGGGATTAGCCACATCCTGATCTCGGGTGGCTCGCAGCCGAAGGCTACGACCAGCGTTACTGCGACGGCATCTGCCAGCGCAAGCGCGACCACTCCCTCTGCTTCTCCTTCTTCCGAGGCCACATCCTCGCCCTCCGCCTCGGCGACGACAAGTGAGACCCCTTCTCCCTCACCGACCATCCCGGTGCGTCACTCCGCGAAGATCTCCGTGCTGAACGGAACCGGAACTCAGGGCCTTGCGGCGCAGAAGGTTTCTGCACTGGCTAACGCTGGCTTCGATGGTGCAAGTGCCGCAAACGCGCGTGGCTGGGACACTGAAGTTACGACCGTCTACTACGAGGATCCCAACCTCAAAGCCACCGCCGAAGAGGTCGCGAATGTCTTGGGAATCTCGCGCGTTGTTCAAACGCAGACGGGGGATCCTGACGTCGTTGTTGTCCTCAAGTAAGTAGGGGGGGCTGCGGGGCTCGTGTTGCGCTGAAGGCGATACTTCGCGTTAAACTTTCTACGCCCCAATAGCTCAGTCGGTCAGAGCAGCGGACTCATAATCCGTGGGTCGTCGGTTCAAGCCCGACTTGGGGCACGGACCACGTTCTGCGAAGAGCTTCAATGGCTGAAGTTGGACTGAGCGCCAGCTGAACGTGAGGTTGGACATATTGTCCGTCGAACATTGCGCCCCTATATCCCTGTACCTAAAATGAGTATTTGCGCTTTATTGTGCCCGAGGTGACCCGTATCCATTCGCTGTAATAGGCGCTGGGCGGATGTGGACGGTGTCAGTTAATGGGTCGAAAAGCGTGTGCGCGCAATGAAAACGCAGGGAAGGACCCCCGTTGGCTGCAAGTACCAACACTGCCAACCAGCCCAAGAACCGCATTTCTTTCGCTAAGCTCCGCGAGCCTCTGCAGGCACCGAATCTGCTCGGCCTGCAGACCGAAAGCTTTGACTGGTTGCTGGGAAACGATGCATGGAAAGCACGCGTGGATGCCGCAAAGGCTGCTGGACGCGTAGATGTTCCGGATGTCTCCGGTCTTGAAGAAATTTTCCAAGAGATCTCGCCGATTGAAGACGTGGCTCGTACCATGTCTCTGTCGTTCCGCGATCACCGCTTGGAACGACCGAAGTACTCCGTTGAAGAAGCGAAGGCTAAGGATTACACCTACTCGGCACCCATGTACGTGACCGCCGAGTTCATGAACTACAACACGGGCGAAATTAAGTCGCAGACCGTCTTCATGGGCGATTTCCCGCTCATGACCCCCCGTGGCACCTTCATCATCAACGGCACCGAGCGTGTCGTTGTCTCTCAGCTGGTTCGTTCGCCCGGTGTCTACTTTGAACGTACCTCAGATCGCGGTTCCGACAAGGAAATCTTCAACGCGAAGATCATCCCCAGCCGTGGTGCATGGCTCGAGTTCGAAATCGATAAGCGTGACGCCGTGGGCGTGCGTATCGACCGTAAGCGTAAGCAGTCGGTGACGCACTTCCTCAAGGCTCTTGGCCTGTCCGAGGCCGAGATTCGCGAGCACTTCGCCGCCTACCCGGTGCTTCTTGAGACCCTTGAGAAGGACACCGTTCGTACCCGCGACGAGGCGCTGACCGATATCTACCGCAAGCTGCGTCCGGGCGAACCCGCCAACGTTGAAGCCGCTGAGGCTCTGCTGCACAACTTCTACTTTGATCCCAAGCGTTACGACCTGGCAAAGGTCGGTCGCTACAAGATCAACAAGAAGCTGGCTGTTGACACCCCGGCCGATAGCCCCGAACTGGTGCTCTCCATCGGCGACATCATTGCGACCGTCAAGTACCTGCTTGCCCTGCATGCCGGTGAGAAGACCTTCGCAGGCGTCCGTCACGGTGAGCCCGTCGAGGTTCGCGTCGAGTCCGACGATATTGATCATTTCGGAAACCGCCGTATCCGCGCCGTGGGTGAACTCATCCAGGCGCAGGTGCGTACGGGCCTTGCACGTATGGAACGTACCGTTCGTGAGCGTATGACCACTCAGGAAACGGACTCCATTACCCCGCAATCCCTGATCAACATCCGTCCTGTTGTTGCTGCAATTAAAGAATTCTTTGGGTCCAGTCAGTTGTCTCAGTTCATGGACCAGAACAACCACCTGGCTGGCCTCACGCACAAGCGTCGTCTGTCGGCCCTGGGTCCTGGTGGTCTGTCTCGTGACCGCGCCTCCATGGAGGTTCGTGACGTTCACCCCTCGCACTACGGTCGTATGTGCCCGATTGAAACCCCTGAAGGCCCGAACATTGGTCTGATTGGTTCGCTGGCAACCTTCGCCCGCATCAACCCCTTCGGTTTCATCGAGACCCCCTACCGTATCGTTCGCAACGGACAGGTCACCGACGAGGTCGAGTACCTGACCGCCGATGACGAAAAGGGTCACTTCATCGCACAGGCTTCTTCGCCGGTCGATGCTAATGGACACTTCATCGATGAGCAGGTTCTGTGCCGTGTTGCCGGCGAAGACCCGACCCTCATCGCACGTGATCGCGTGGATTACATGGACGTTTCTGCTCGCCAGATGGTGTCCGTGGCAACCGCGTTCATCCCCTTCCTCGAGCACGACGATGCAAACCGAGCCCTCATGGGTGCGAACATGCAGCGTCAGGCGGTGCCCTTGCTCACCACGGAAGCTCCGCTGGTGGGTACCGGCATGGAGCAGCGTGCCGCACACGACTCTGGCGAAATGGTTATCGCCCAGCACTCCGGTGTTGTCACCGAAGTTTCCGCCGACCTGGTCGTCGTGACCACGGACGAAGGTGGACGCGATACCTACCGCCTCGAGAAGTTCGAGCGCTCCAACCCCGGTAACTGCACGAACCAGCGCGTCATCGTTGACGAAGGTCAGCGCGTGGAAGAAGGCGACGTGCTCGCCGACGGCCCCGCCACCGACAACGGTGAAGTCGCACTGGGTAAGAACCTGCTGGTTGCTTACATGTCGTGGGAAGGCCTCAACTACGAGGACGCCATCATCCTCAGCCGCCGCGTCGTGGAAGAGGACATCCTGACCTCGATCCACATCGAGGAGTACGAGGTCGACGCCCGCGAGACCAAGCTCGGTGAGGAAGAGATCACCCGCGACA
>USHU01000043.1 GCA_900554605.1 uncultured Actinomyces sp. | reverse complement strand
GGAATGCGCGTGACATCCTTCGACATCAACGACGAGGCCCTTGCCGCGGCGGGTGCGAACCTTTCTAATTTCCCCTCGTGCCGCGTTGAAAAAAGAGACGTCACGACGCTTCGCGGCGAGGACTTTCACGCCTATGGTTTTGACGCTCTTTTCGCCGATCCTGCAAGGCGCACGGGCAAGCAGGGCGGATCGAAGCGCATCACGTCCCCCGAGGATTGGTCGCCTTCCCTAGACCAAGTGCTGGCTTGGGGAGATTCCATCCCCCGCCTCGGCGTCAAGGTGGCCCCCGGGATCCCCTACGACTTAATCCCCGAGCACTTCCATGCGCAGTGGACCAGCGTCGATGGAGACCTTCTCGAGGCCGCGCTGTGGGCGCCTGAGCTCGCTCCAGAAGGGGCGGGGCGATCGGCAAGCGTCATCACTGCTGATCAGGTCCATACCCTCATCGATCCACAGACGCAGGCGGCAAATTCGCAGCCTCGCCAAGCCGAGTGCGGTCCGCTGGACAGTTATATCTTCGAGCCAGATTCTGCGGTGATCCGCTCAGGGACAATCGCCTGTCTTGCAGAGCAGATGGGGGCTCACCTTGTCAGTGAATCGATTGCATACCTGAGTGGTCCCACCCTGCACCAGACACCTTTCACCAGTGCTTTCGAAGTGATCGATCACGTGAATCTGCGCGTCAAGAACATTCAGCAGGTGCTGCGTGCGCTTAACGTCGGACGCGTCGAAATTAAGAAACGCGGGGCTGACATTCAGCCAGATGCCTTAAGAAAATCCCTGAAACTCAAGGGAGACGCCGAAGCCGTCATCATTGCAACGCGCATCGGCGGCGCCCACCGGGCAATTATTGCCCGGAGAATCAGTGACGGGGAAGCATAGAAGTCTGCGTCAGCGGCATTCCAGAATCAGGAGAAAAATCCCAGTCTGAAGGGGCAACGCCCGCGCGGACCAATTCCGATCCCATCGCCGCGATCTGCGCGCCGTTATCCGTGCAGAACCGCAAGGGAGGCATACGGACACTCAGTCCCGCGGCCTCGGCGCGCTGAACAATCAGGGAACGCAAGCGCGAGTTAGCGGAGAACCCGCCACCCACGACGATGGTGTCACAACCATGATCCAGTGCGGCGCGTACCGCCTTTGAGGTCAGGGAATCATTCACAGCTTCCGAGAAACCGGCACAAATATCCTCGGCGGGAAGGGCTTCTCCGCGTTCCTTTAGTCCTTCTACGTAGCGCGCAACAGCAGTCTTGAGGCCGGAGAAGGAGAAGTTGTACTTATGACGCTCCTGGTCTTTCCCGGCTGCCAAACCACGCGGGAAACGGATCGCTTGAGGATCCCCCTGCTGCGAGAGACGGTCAACGTGGGGGCCACCCGGATAGGGAAGATCCAGCAGACGCCCCACCTTGTCGAAGGCTTCACCGGCAGCATCGTCAAGGGTCCCGCCGAGTTCACGGACATCGGTCGCGATGTCATTAATGAGAAGCAGATTCGAGTGTCCGCCCGAGACCACCAAACCGATGAAACGCTCTGGGAGGGGGCCATCGGCGAGTTTGTCGACGGCGAGGTGGCCGATAACGTGATTGACCCCGTACAGCGGCTTTCCAATTGACGAGGCCAACGCTTTGGCTGCACAAATACCGACAGTGAGCGATCCGACGAGGCCTGGGCCTGCAGCAACCGCAACTGCGTCCACCTCGTCAAGAGTAACGCCTGCTTCTTCGAGGGCACTGTCCAAGGTCGGAATGAAGGATTCTAAGTGTGCACGCGAGGCAATTTCAGGAATGATGCCACCGTAGCGGGCGTACTGATCCATGGAGGTCGCGGTCCGGTCAACCAGAAGATCACAGCCACGCACCAAGGCGACACCTGTCTCATCGCAGGTGGATTCAATTCCCAATACCAAGGGGTCTTTTTCACTCACCCGGCCATTTTAGTCCGGCGGCTCATGATGCGCATACGCCGCAAAAGGGATGGGGACGATCCCGAAGGATCGTCCCCAAACCAGTGAGTATTGAAAGACTCAGACGCCCTTGAGGGCTGCCTTTCCAAGCTGACGGTTCAGCGTGGAGATCACGTCGAGCGGGATCTGCTTGGGGCAGACCGCTGCACACTCACCGATGTTCGTGCAGGAACCGAATCCTTCTTCGTCCATCTGGTTGAGCATGCTGACAACGCGACGGTAGTTCTCGGGCTTGCCCTGCGGAAGCAGGTGCAAGTGAGTAACCTTCGCCGAGGTGAAGAGCATTGCCGAGGCGTTCGGGCAGGCCGCAACGCAGGCACTACAGCCGATGCAGGCAGCGGCTTCGAATGCGCGATCTGCGTCTTGCTTGGGAACCGGAGTGCCGTTAGCATCCGGAGCTGCACCGGTGTTCACCGAAATGTAGCCGCCGGCCTGGACGATACGGTCCAGGGCGCTGCGGTTAACAACCAGGTCCTTGATGATCGGGAATGCTTCTGCGCGCCAAGGCTCGATGGTGATGACATCACCATCGTGGAAGGTGCGCATGTGCAACTGGCAGGTCGTGGTGACCTCGGGGCCGTGGGCAATGCCGTTGATGACAATGCCGCACTGGCCACAGATACCTTCACGGCAGTCCGAATCAAATGCGATCGGTTCTTCGCCGCGAGCAAAGAGCTCTTCGTTCAACACGTCGAGCATTTCCAGGAACGAGGATTCCTCAGAGATGCCGCGGACTTGGTATTCGTGCATGGCACCCGGATCCTCGGGTCCGTTTTGGCGCCAAATCTTCAGTGTCAGGTTCACTTGTAACTCCGCTGCTTCAGCTCGATGTTGTTGTAGATCAAGGCTTCCTTGTGGAGGATCGGAGGCTGGTCCTCGCCACCCCACTGCCATGCTGCAACATAGAGGTACTTGTCATCGTGACGGAGGGCTTCACCTTCCGGTGTCTGCGACTCCGCACGGAAGTGGCCACCGCAGGATTCCTCACGGTGCAGGGCATCGATGCACATGAGCTCGCCCAGCTCCATGAAGTCCGCAACGCGGCCGGCCTTTTCGAGGGACTGGTTCAGCTCGCCAATTGACTTGCCCGGAACGCGAACATCACGCCAGTAGTCAGCGCGAAGCTTGCGGATCATCTCGATAGCCTTCTTCAGGCCTTCCTCGCGACGCTCCATACCGCAGTATTCCCACATGATCTGGCCCAGTTCCTTGTGGAAGGAATCCACCGAACGCGAACCGTTGACCGACATGAGCTTATCGATGCGCTCCTGAGCGGAGTTCAGTGCCTCAACGACATCCGGGGACTGAGCATCCAGCTTGGGCAGGTTGAAGCAGTGTGCCAGGTAGTCGTTGATGGTGTTCGGAAGAACGAAGTAACCATCAGACAGACCCTGCATCAGTGCGGATGCACCCAGGCGGTTCGCGCCGTGATCAGAGAAGTTTGCTTCACCGGCAACGTAGAGACCGGGGAGGTTTGATTCCAGATCGTAGTCAACCCACAGGCCACCCATCGTGTAGTGGACGGCCGGGTAGATACGCATGGGCACTTCGTAGGGGTTATCGCCCGTGATGCGCTCGTACATATCGAAGAGGTTGCCGTACTTGGCGGACACTGCAGCCTTACCCATGCGCTGGATGGCCTCGGAGAAGTCCAAGTAGACGCCGCGTGCCACGCCGTCGATCTTCGGACCCACACCGCGACCCTCATCGCACATGTTCTTTGCCTGACGGCTTGCGATATCACGGGGAACGAGGTTACCGAAGGAGGGGTAGATACGCTCCAGGTAGTAGTCGCGATCCTCTTCGGGAATGTCGCGAGGATCCTTCTCGCAGTCCTCGGCCTTCTTGGGAACCCAAATACGACCGTCGTTACGCAGGGACTCCGACATCAGCGTCAGCTTGGACTGCTGGTCGCCGTGCTGCGGGATGCAGGTCGGGTGAATCTGGGTGAAGCAGGGGTTCGCGAAGGAGGCGCCCTTGCGATATGCACGCCAGATTGCGGTTGCGTTGCAGCCCATCGCGTTCGTCGAGAGGAAGAAGACGTTTCCGTAACCGCCGGTTGCCAGAACAACCGCATCAGCGATGTGGGTTTCAAGCTTGCCTGTGGCCATGTCGCGCGCAACGATACCGCGAGCGCGACCATCGGAAACGATGAGTTCCACCATCTCGTGGCGAGAGTGCTCGGTCACGGTGCCAGCGGCAACCTGACGCTCAAGTGCCTGGTAGGCACCGATAAGCAGCTGCTGTCCTGTCTGGCCGCGTGCGTAGAACGTACGCGAGACCTGGACACCACCGAAGGAACGGTTGTCCAGCAGGCCACCGTATTCACGTGCGAAGGGAACGCCCTGTGCCACACACTGGTCAATGATGCTGGCGCTGACTTCAGCGAGGCGGTACACGTTGGTTTCACGTGCACGGTAGTCGCCGCCCTTGACGGTGTCGTAGAAGAGTCGGTAGACAGAGTCGTTATCGTTACGGTAGTTCTTCGCAGCGTTGATACCACCCTGCGCTGCAATAGAGTGCGCGCGGCGGGCGGAGTCCTGGTAGAAGAAAACGTCGATGTTGTAGCCCATTTCGCCGAGCGATGCGGCGGCTGCGCCGCCGGCAAGGCCGGTGCCGACGATGATGACGTGGAGCTTACGACGGTTGGCGGGGTTCACCAGAGCCGCGTTGAACTTACGCCGTTCCCAGGCCTGAGCCAAAGGAACATCCATGGGGGCCTTGGCGTCGGCGATCTCCTCGCCTTCGCGGTACAGCCCGTGAATCAAAGTATCAGTCATGTCTCAATGTCCTTGTCAGGAGATGTAACCGGCAACGATCGCCAAGGGAGGAAGCGCGAACATCAGGAAGATCAGGGCTCCGACCAAGCCGGAAACGATCTCCATGAACTTACGAGTTCCACCGCGGACCCATCCCAGCGACTGGAATGCTGACCAGAAGCCGTGGGAGACGTGAAGCGCTGCAAGACCAACGAAGATCAAGTAGACAACAACCATCAGCGGGCTGTGGAAGGTTGCGACCATGCGCTCATAAGGAGTGGAGTCTGCAACGAAACCGGTGCGGACTGTTCCCGTTGTGAAGTGCAGGATGTGGAAGACAATGAGGAAGAAAAGCAGGACGCCCGTCATGCGCATTGTGCGCGCGGCGTAAGCATCTGCCGCGCTGCGCTTAACGACGTATGCACTGCGACGTGCACGGCGCGAGCGCTTCCAGGTCACGGCAGCTGCCCAGATGTGGATGACCAGCATCAGGACCATCGCACCGCGGAACACCCAGATGAAACCGCCGTGGGGGAAGATCGGCACAAAGGCTTCTTCTTTCAGCCAGTGTGCGTAGTGGTCGTAGGCATCTTGTCCCAAGAACATCTTGAGATTGCCATAGGAATGGAAGAGCAGGAAGAGCACGAACACAATGCCGGAAATCGCCATCAGCTGTTTGACGAAAACCGTCGTGGTCCATGCGCGACGCTTCTTTGTTGCGACTGTTTGTGAGGCCATGAGATAAGCCTATGCTGAGGAAGCGTCACTTCGATGGGACCGGCGACCCCCTGAGGAAAAAACAGCCTTCCGCGTCAATGAAGTATTCTGGAAAACCTGAGGTTTTGAGGGACAAAGCGCACGAATTAGTCAGGAAAAAGACTCGTCACAGATTCGACAAAATCTCTCTAAAATCCCACCATTAAGGCAACATCCTTTTTCGTATTTTATTCATCGGACAATGAGGCGCATATTCAAGGCGTCTTCACGGGGGTTGCGGAAGTAGCCTTTCGTTCGCCCGACTACCTCAAAACCGGAATTCTCATAGAGAGAAATCGCAGCAGCATTGGACTCACGGACCTCGAGGAAAACCCTTTCACTCCCCCAGCAACGGGCAACATCGATCAGGGCATCCATCAACACACGACCCAGCCCGCGGCCTCGAAAATCGGGCAAAACACCCATGGTCATCACATCTGCGTCGATCCCCACCGCGATTCCCGCATACCCGCATAAAACCGGCGCCGCCACATCATCATTCACGCAGACACCGAAATACACGCCGCGACCCGAGCTCAGCTCTTGAGCGATCATCCCGGCAGTCCACGGGTCTTCGGGAAAAATCTCCTGCTCGAGCGCGACAAGAGCTTGGCGGTCCTCAATTCCAAGGACAAGAAGCTGCCCACCAGAGGCCTCGGCACGCTCGCGAGCAATGGATTCAAGCGAGGTCACATGCGCTCCGGAGCCTGGCCGTGAATATCGGGACGACGTAGGTAAAGGGGCTCAGTTCCTAAGCGCTCTTCCTCCCCACGAGCCAAACGAGCACGAACAATGCGAACCATTACCGCGGGATCGAGCGGGAGCATCGGTCCCATCTCAGCACCGGCCAAGACCTCGCCACTGTGAGAAGGAACGGGAGCATCCGACACCAAGAGCCCGGTTTGTTCGCGAAGCGCTCCGCCAAGAGCGCGCGCAAATCCGACTTCAAGCTGGCCGATAAGACGCACATCATCGGGGCCTTCGGCCACGAAATGGCCCCAATACAGTTCCTTTCGCCTTGCGTCAGTGAAGGCATAGACATGGGTATCGGGCGAGAGATGATCCAGAGCACGTCGCGCAATAGCGTCGAGACTGCAGACCCCGTACACGGGAATGCCAGCAGCTTTTGCAAAGACCCGTGCCGACACCAAACCGGCACGCAAACCCGTGAAGGGAGCCGGGCCGGTTCCCACACAGACCGCGTCTAATCCCGCGTGTGAGGCATCGGCGGGAAGTCCAGCGTCCTCGAGGGCTTCCAGCACGCAGGGAGTAATGGATTCAGCGTGGTGGCGTCCTGATTCATTGCGGGAAGTGCCAATCACTTGCCCATCACGAACGATGGAGACAGCGGTTGCCCCAGAGGTATCAATACACAATTCGGTCATAATTCGATCCTATTCCACGCTGGTTTTCAGCTCAGGAGCAAGCTCGTCGAAAACCCCATCCCAGCGACTCGAATAGGGAGTAAAGGTAATAATTCGCTGCCCGTCATCCATGCTTTCCAAGTCAACAACACCGCCGTCAAGGGAGGCCTCCCCGCCTTCTTCACGGCGTACCTCGATCTCGAGGCGGGAATCGCTCATCGCTTCCGTCTTGCCTTCGCCCCATTCAACGACCGTAACTGCCTGGTCGATGGTCGAGTCCAAGTCCAGCGTTTCGAGATCGTCTAGGTCGCGGATCCTGTAGGCATCGGCGTGGATCAGATCCGGACCGCCAACCAGTGAGGGGTGCACACGTGCAACGATGAAGGTCGGCGAGGCAACAGTTCCGCGTACGTCAAGCCCGCGCCCAATTCCCTGCGTCAGAGTCGTTTTTCCCGCTCCCAAGCCGCCTCGGAGCATGATGAGATCTCCGGCGCGCAGGTGATGAGCAAGCTCTTCACCCAAGTGTCGAGTCTGGTCAGCATCACTCACGCGATAGCTGAAGTGAGTAGTACTGTTCTCGGTCATCGTTCCTCTTCGTACTGATAGTTGCGGGGAATGCGCTCACCCAAACGCGTGACGATCTCGTAGTTGATGGTTCCCGCGCAAATCGCCCACTTGTCAGCCGAGGGGCATCCCTTTTCGGGATCACCGAAAAGAAGTGCTCGCTCACCCACGCGGGCAGGCGGGCGTCCGCTGGCCGAGGTCGGTGTA
>USHU01000042.1 GCA_900554605.1 uncultured Actinomyces sp. | reverse complement strand
TGTCGGTCCTTCGATCGCATCCGTGTGCCCCGACTCGGTCTCAACCTCACCAGAAGGAGGAAGCTCTGCCTCGGCGCGCGCATCCTGAACTGAGTACGCGTCCTGAACTGGGCGCACGGCCGGGGTTGCGTGCGCGTCCTGAGCCGGGCGCACGTCCTGGGCTGTATGCGCGGCCTCGGGCGATTCCGAATGCGCCGGCGCGATATCGGGTTCCTCGTGGCGCTTTGCGGAAGGTACCTCACCGATGCTTGCCGACAAATCGGCCAGCATCGCCCGGGCCTCGTCAACGATTTCTGAATCATCACTATGCAGGCCGTGAACCAGCCAACGTACTACAGCGAGCTCGGACAAAAGCTCCGCGCGCTCAAGCAAATGCAAGTCCTTCTCGGAACGAGTCTGCTGGTAGGCCTCGTGGAAACGCTCCAAAAACTCATCGGAAGCGCGCGCAAAAACCCACGCAATATCAACAGCCGGATCTCCCACGTGTGCCGAAGAAAAACCGGTCAGCGCGCAGACTCGACCGTGATCGACATGGATCGATGTCTCGGACAGATCACCGTGGATAGGGGAGGGGAGGAAGCGCCACAGGGACAAATTCTCCAAGGACTCTTCCCAGCGGTCCCACAAGTTCGCAGGAATAACGACTTCCTGCGCGGCCTCGTCCAAGACCGCCTGATGGCGATCGCGACACTCAATAGCTGAATACGCGGGAAGATTGACCCCCGTGTAGATGAGTTCAGGAAGATTGTGTAGGGCCGCCAGAGCGTTCCCCAAAGACGCGGGAAGCAAGTGCGGATCGTCGAAATCCGAGGTGTCCATGACTCGACCGCCAAGATCGCGGTGAACCATCACTCGATCCCCCTCAGGGGTGCGGGTAAAACCAGCAGGACGCGGAATTTCGAAGGGAATCTTCGAAAAATCGTGAGCTTTCCCAAGGCGCTCTAAGACCGCGTTTTGGGCCTCCATGTCCAAACCGCCAACCGTGTCATGCGGACATACGACCATCCAGCGGTCACCCGAAGTGTCGATGAGGCCGGTGACCGAGAGGACTTCATCGCTGAACTGCGGGGGACGCAATCCGGCAACTTCAAGGCGGGGGACCGCCACTGTCGCAAGGGCAGCAAGTTCGTAGGGGGTCTTTGATCGAGTCACGTTCTTGACCTTAGCGGTAGCATTCGCGCCATTGCAGCAGGCGCAGCGGGCATCAGTAAATTCATAACGTGATGAGGATCTAAGCAATGGAGAGTCCATATATTGGAAAAGAGAGAGTAAATGAAAACCGGCGGTGGAATGATCAAGACATGAGCGAAAAGTTTGACACATCTCGACTTCCCCACGAGCTTTCCTCCGTTTTTGAGGAATTGGTTGCTCGCGATCCGTACCAGCTTGAGTTCCATCAGGCTGTTTATGAGGTTCTCATGACCCTCACGCCTCTGGTTACACGCAAGCCTGAATACCAAGATCTGGCTATTTTTGAACGAATTACAGAACCTGAACGCCAAGTCATGTTCCGCGTGCCTTGGAGCGATGATCAAGGGCAAATCCACGTCAACCGCGGATTCCGTGTTCAATTCAATTCAGCTCTTGGCCCCTACAAGGGTGGTCTGCGCTTCCACCCTTCGGTGAACCTGTCCATTATTAAGTTCTTGGGTTTTGAGCAGATCTTTAAGAACTCTTTGACCGGCCTTCCCATGGGTGGCGCGAAGGGCGGCGCGAACTTTAACCCCAAGGGCAAGTCCGACGCTGAAATCATGCGTTTTTGCCAGTCCTTCATGACCGAGCTCCAGCGTCACATCGGTCCCGATACTGACGTTCCTGCGGGCGATATTGGTGTTGGCGGTCGCGAGATCGGTTACCTTTTCGGCCAGTACCGTCGTCTGCGCAACAGCTTCGACGCCGGTGTCCTCACCGGCAAGGGACTGACCTGGGGAGGTTCCTTCGCTCGAACCGAGGCAACTGGCTATGGCCTCGTCTACTTCGCCGAGGAAATGCTCCACGCTCGCGGCACTTCTTTTGACGGCAAGCGCGTCGTTGTTTCTGGTTCCGGAAACGTCGCAATCTACGCGACCGAGAAAGCTCAAGAACTGGGCGCAACGGTCGTCGCAGTTTCCGACTCCTCCGGTTTTGTCGTCGACGAGGCAGGCATTGATGTTGAGCTGCTAAAAGACGTGAAGGAACGCCGTCGCGGACGTGTCAGCGACTATGCAAACCAGCGTTCGAGCGCTCACTTCAGTGCTGAGGGCTCGATCTGGGAAGTTCCCTGTGACGTCGCACTTCCGTGTGCAACTCAAAACGAGCTCCCCCTTGAGGGCGTCCAGGCCTTGATCCGCAACGGTGTGCAGATGGTCGCGGAGGGTGCAAATATGCCCACCACTCCCGAGGCTATTGATGAGCTGCGTCGTGCGGGCGTCCTTTACGCGCCCGGCAAGGCATCTAACGCTGGTGGCGTTGCAACCTCTGGTCTTGAGATGCAGCAGAACTCGGGTCGGACCCAGTGGCCCTTCGAGGAAACTGACGCGAAGCTGCACCAGATCATGGTGGGAATCCATGAGAACTGCTTGGCTACCGCGGACGAATACGGGGTGCCGGGAGACTACGTGGCCGGCGCAAACCTTGCTGGTTTCATCAAGGTTGCGGACGCAATGGCCGCTCAGGGCTTGATCTAATTCGCAGGCTGTTTAGGGGGGCTTCACGCCGGTAGACGTGAAGCCCCCCTTTCCGTATAGGTGGAGGAGCGCGCTCACCGAAACAGAGCGGCTTTCCTTGGGTCTAGTGCGAAATGCAGCGCGCGCGTAGCATTCTTGGTATCGCAATGAAGCGTAGGCATTGGGCAAGCGGAGGTTCGCTGATGTTCTGGGATCGGGTTGCGCCCCTTTATGACTTCTTTGAAAACACATTCAATCGCGGCGTGTACGACGGAACAGGCGTCGCCGTCGCTCAGCTGGTTGGCCTCGAAGACGAGGTTCTTGAATGCGCCTGCGGAACCGGTGCAATCAGTATTTTCCTTGCGCCAAAGTGCAAGAGGCTGGTCGCTACTGACTTTTCTGAGGGAATGCTCAAACAAGCGCGGAAGAAGCTTGCGAAGTATCGCAATGTCGCGATCGAAAGAGCTGATATCACCAAGTTGCATTACGCGGACGATTCCTTTGACATCGTCGTGGCAGGCAATGTCATCCATCTGCTTCCAGATCCTGGTGCTGTTATGAGGGAACTTGAACGAGTCGTCCGAACCGGAGGCACTATCGTCGTCCCGACTTACGTCAAGCGTCGGCCAAGCAAACAAGGAATAATCCCGAAGATCCTTGCGAAGCTCGGCGTTGACTTCAAGGAACAATTCGATGTGGACTCCTATCGAGCTTTCTTTGAACAGTTGGGATATCGTAACGTGACCTACACCGTTATTGACGGCCGTATTCCTTGTGTGATCGCTTCCTTTACCTGTAACAATGATGACCAATAGTCCTCACTGTTGAGCTCACCCGGAGTCTGAGATGGCATTTGACTTTAAGAAGGAATATACGGAACTCTACGCGCCTAAGAAAGGGCCGAGTATCGTTGAAGTTCCACCGATGCACTTCGTCGCTGTGCGTGGTAGTGGGGACCCTAATGACGCGGAGGGTGCTTACCAAAGGGCAATTTCTGTCCTATATGCCATTTCCTACACGATCAAGATGAGTAAGAAAGGTACCCGTCAGATTGACGGGTACGTCGATTTCGTCGTACCACCACTCGAGGGATTTTGGTGGCAAGACGGCGTCGAGGGCGCTGACTATTCCCACAAAGAGGCCTTCAACTGGATTTCCGTTATCCGGCTGCCTGATTTTGTCTCGCGTGAGGATTTCGACTGGGCGGTTCAGGAAGCGACGAAGAAAAAGAAAGTTGACTGCTCGGTGGCTGAGTACCTCACGATAGAGGAAGGATTGTGCGTGCAGTGCCTGCACATTGGTAGCTACGACGATGAGCCCGCCACTGTCGAGGCCATGCACGCCTATGCGTGCGAGTGCGGATACGCGCTCGACCTGACGCAGGAGCGGCGTCACCACGAAATCTATCTCTCAGACGCTCGAAAAGTGGCTCCTGACAAGCTTAAGACGGTCATCCGCCACCCGATCAAAGTTTCATAACAGAAGCAATGGACGAGTGTTTTCAATTTTTCACTCGCCTTTCTTGACGCGGTGGGGATAATGGTGAGAGCGCGATGGGGAGGTGAAGAAACCGATGTGGATAGTGGTCGTAGTGGCGCTGGTTGTCTCGTGGAGCCTTGCTTCTCTTATGTGTGCCCTGCTTGTACGTGCTCAGCATGAGCTCAAACGAGTTCTTGCAGAAAAAGAACAATTGCGTCAAATGCATCAGGACTACATTGCCGGTCCCGCGGTCCTTTCACACGAATTGCGCACCCCTTTGACTGTTGTTCGTGGAGCAGCTGAATTACTCGCTGATGGTTCTGCTGGTCCCATGAACGAGATGCAATTGAAATTCGCCAAGACGATCGCCGAGAACTCCAACCAGGTCATCGAGATGGCGGAGGACATGCTTGCAGAAATCCGTATGGAATCGGATCTGTTTAATCTTCGCTTGAAACGGGTTGAAATGCGTGAACTTGTTCGACACAATGTTGCGCAACTTCGTCGCTTCCATTCGGCACCGATCCGCCTTGAAAATCATGGGGCTCCCATCCACATGTTCGTTGACCCACGTTTGATGGGGCAAGCGATTGCTAATGTCATTAACAACGCTGCGCGTCACGCGGGCGATGGCGTCTCGATCCTCGTGAGCGTCCAAGACTCCGATGAAGATGTGACAATCGCAGTTGTTGATGATGGGCGTGGAATGACACCTGAAGAAAAAGAGCGCCTCTTTATTCCCTTCGATACCGGAGGATCCTTGCGTCCTGGAACGGGACTTGGAATGATGCTCACGCAAAAGATCCTGAGGTTGCACGGAGGAACGATCCTTGTCGATACGATTGCTTCTAAAGGAACGACGTTTTATCTGACGATCCCGCGATCGCAGCGCGGCGCAACGGTGTCAAAGGAGGGACAATGACGACAACCGCTTTAGTTGTTGATGATGAACCTCAGATTTTGATGATCATCAAGTTTGCCCTTGAAACCGCGGGTATTACCGTAGAGACCGCCAGTGATGGTGGGCGCGCTTGGGATAAATTCACGAAGAAGTACTACGACCTCGTCGTGCTCGACTTAATGATTCCCGTGATCTCTGGAATTTCGCTTGCTCAAAGAATCCGCGCAATGAGCGACGTGCCGATCATCATGATTACTGCTTTGTCAGAAGAGCCTGACCGGATCAAAGGACTTGAAAGCGGCGCAGACGACTACATCACCAAACCGTTTAGTCCCAAAGAGCTGACCTTGCGCGCGCAATCCCTTCTTCGTCGTTCAAAGGGGCTGTCATCTGAGGTGGTGACGAACGGTCCTCTGCGTGTCGATATGCGTCAGCACAAGGCGTTTGTTTTTGGCGTCCCCGTTGTCCTCTCAAGTATCGAGAGGCGTTTCCTCGAAGTACTTGTGCAGAATCTTGGCGAGCCCGTCACCTATCGCGAACTGCTGAATTCCGTATGGGAAACGCAGGATGAGTCGGGCGGAAAAGACATGATCAAGATGACGGCGTATCGTCTGCGGGGGTCATTAGGCCCAGAAGGGGCCGCCCTTGTTCAATCGGTTCGCTCCGTCGGCTACATGATGCCCGAACTTTAGTAACACGTTAGTTACCAGCCGTTACCGCAGGGCCGCTATCGGCTGCATTGGACAGGCCACAATGGAACTGAGAGAGCACGCCTGCGAAGTCGATGCTCCTTACAGATTCCTCGATTCAAAGGAGAATCCCGATGAAGAAGAACTTCATCTCCCTGATTGCGCTCGGCGCAGTCGGAGCCTTCACCCTGTCCGGATGCATCGTCAACGAACAAGGCAGCGACAACAATGGCGGAAACGGATCCGAGCAGTCTTTGACCATCGCGTGTGGCGCAATGGAAGATCTCTGCCAGAAGTGGACCGAAACTTTCACCGCTCAGACGGGAATCAAGACAAGCTACGTTCGCCTCTCTTCGGGTGAAACCGTTGCACGTCTGGACTCCGCGAAGGACAACCCGGAATTCGACGTCTGGCATGGTGGCCCGGTTGACGGCTACGGTGCGGCTGCAGAAAAGGGCCTGATCGAGGCCTACGATTCGCCCACCGCTAAGGAAATCCCGGATAAGTACAAGGACCCGAAGCACTACTGGACCGGTGTCTACGTCGGTGTTCTGGGATTCTGCTCGAACAAGAAGGTTTTGGACGAAAAGGGCTTGGCTGTTCCCGAATCATGGAGCGACCTCCTTAAGCCTGAGCTCAAGGGCCAGATCTCGACCGCACACCCCTCGACCTCGGGAACTGCGTTCACGACACTGTGGACCCAGGTTGTTCTCCGCGGTAGCGAGGATGCTGGTCTCGACTACATGAAGAAGATGCACGCAAACGTCCTGCAGTACACCAAGTCCGGTACTGCCCCCGGTCAGATCGCAGGACGTGGCGAGGTCGCAGTGGGCCTGGTCTTCTCTCACGACTGCGTCAAGTACCGCGATGAGGGCATGAAGGACCTCGTTGTCTCCTTCCCCAAGGAAGGCACCGGCTACGAGATCGGTGGCGTCGCTTTGGTGAAGAACTCGAAGCACTCCGAGGCCGCCAAGAAGTACATCGACTGGGCAATCTCGGCTGATGCTCAGAACCTTGGCCAGACCGTTGGATCGAACCAGATTCTGACCAACCCGAATGCCAAGACCAACGACAAGATGGCCAAGCTCGACGAAATCAACTTGATCAACTACGACTTCGCAGCAGCAGCGGCCGC
Source organism: uncultured Actinomyces sp. (assembly GCA_900554605.1). Lineage (GTDB taxonomy): Bacteria > Actinomycetota > Actinomycetes > Actinomycetales > Actinomycetaceae > Pauljensenia. The sequence goes on along the minus strand of USHU01000042.1, from coordinate 843 downwards.
AAAGCCTGAGCTGACCAAGCGCTTCGACGAAGAGGTTGCCGCAAAGCCGCGCGAGTAATTCGCGCTTTAGCGGGAGGGGGCAGCGCTCACCATGTCCCTGCGTTGTCCCCTCCCTTCTCTTTCTCTTGATCCGTGCGCCCGCTGACGGGTGCGCCCAATGCAGGGAAAATCCGCCTCAAAGATGTGCGGGCATCCCGTAAAGATTGGATTTTTAATGTCTGTGGAGACAAGTGCACCACCGAGCGTTGACGCGCGGGGGGAGGAAACCCCTGAAACGCGGGCAGTGGCCTCGGGAAAGAAAAAACGAACAAAGGTTCGTCGTGATCCGGTGACTGTCGCGATCGTTGCGATCATTTCGGCAGTGTTAGTACTGCTGGTGCTGTTGCCTCTGGTCACGATTTTGGCTCGCGCATTTTCGGGCGAAGGAATGAAGGTTCTGACCTCCTTCGTCTCCTCGAAGACCAACCGGACGATCGCCCTGAACACGATTGTCTTGGGCTTGGTTGTCGGTCTTGTCGGAACTCTGGTCGGTTTCTTCTTCGCTTACATTCAGGCTCGCGTGAAGATCCCCGGCAAGAAGATCCTGCACCTCATCTGCCTGATCCCGATCGTTTCCCCGCCCTTCGCTGTGGCAACGTCCGCGATCACTCTGTTTGGACGCAACGGAATTATTTCCACTCAGCTGCTTGGTCAGCAGTGGAACATCTACGGCCTGTCTGGCCTGACTCTGGTTCTTTCTCTCTCCTTCTTCCCTGTTGCGTACATGAACATGCTCGGCATGCTCAAGAATCTGGATCCCGCAATGGAAGAGGCCGCGGCGTCCCTGGGGGCATCCTCGTGGAA
>USHU01000041.1 GCA_900554605.1 uncultured Actinomyces sp. | reverse complement strand
ATTTCAATGTCATCTACGAAAACAATGGGTGCCTTGTATATCAACGTGAATCTCTGCTATGTGCGGTCAATATGAATGAACATACGGAGTACATTGAAGGCCTTCATGGTAAACAAATTTTTGCAAGTCACAAAACAAGAAATCATCCAAACGGACTTCTTGTTCCTGCAAATGGCTTCGCTGCTTATCAAATTTAATCGATCCATAAAAAAAGATTCCCACAGTGGGCCTGCCCCACTTGTGAGAATCTCTTTTTTTATGTCATTATCCTTGAACACGTTTGATGTGCCAAATGTCTTTAGCATATTCTTCTACTGAACGGTCAGCTGAGAAGATACCCGAATTTGCAATATTTGCAAGGCTCATCTTCATCCATTTAGATGAATCGTTGTAGGCTTTTTCAATACGTTCTTGCGCTTTGACATAACTGTCAAAGTCTGCAAGACACATATAGTGATCTTGAGTTAATAAATAATCCACGATGAAGTTAAAGTTCATACCTCCAACCGTCATTGTACGGATGAAATCAAGAACGGTTTTAATCCAGAAGCTGTTCTCCAGCAGCTCTATGCACGAACGCCTCTTGAAGATTCTTTCTCGATCAACGCCGTAGCTTTGGTGGATGGCAAACCCCAGACCTTGGGCCTGAAAGAAATGCTCCGCGTTTTCCTTGACCACCGCATTGAGGTCACTACTCGACGCTGCGAGTTCCGCCTTGCTAAGCATCGCGATCGCCTCCATTTAGTTGAAGGCCTGCTGATTGCCGTCCTAGATATCGACGATGTCATCGCAATCATCCGTTCCTCCGATGACGTGGAAACTGCGCGCGAAAGGCTCCAAACTGCTTTTGATCTCTCCGAAGTCCAGGCCAACCACATTCTCGAATTGCGCCTGCGTCGCCTCACAAAGTTCTCACGCCTCGAACTTGAATCCGAACGCGATGAGTTGAACGCGAAGATCGCAGAGCTTGAAGAAATTCTGGGGTCCCAAGACCGCCTCTACGAACTCATTGGCAATGAAATGAGCGACGTCGCCCAGCGTCTGGGGACTCCACGTCGAACTCTTCTCTTGTCGGCGACTGGCCCGCAAGTGGATCAGGCTCTTCCTGGCGCTGCCCTTGCAACCTTGCCAACGGCCTCAGGAAAAGCCTCAACGATGGCGCTTGAGGTGCCCGACGACCCGTGTGTTGTCGTACTTTCCGCTCAAGGAGGGCTTGCCCGCGTCGAAGGCGCAGATCCCTTCGAGGCCGGGCCACGCGCAGCCCAAGACGGAATCCGCGCACAATTGGTATCGACGGCCCGATCACAAATTGCCGTCGTAACCGCAGACGGGCTTGCACACCGCATCGAAGTCGTTGATCTTCCAGCTCTTCCCCGTTTTGAAACCGGGCTTTCATTTGCCGCTGCAACTCCAAGCGCGCTTCTGCTCCATACGGACTCACCCGCTATCGGGCTTTTGGATCCCGAGGCCTCGACTGTCATGGCAATGGGAACGCGGATGGGCGTTGTCAAGCGGCTCAAGCCCGATGTCCTCCAACGCGACGAGTGGGAAGTAATCTCCATGGAAGACGGCGATGAGTTGGTTGGTTTTGCGCCAAGTACCGACGCATCCGACCTCGTCTTTATTACTTCCGACGCGCAGCTTCTGCGTACTCCCGCAGACAAGGTGCGCCCGCAGGGACGTACTGCTTCGGGAATGGCGGGAATTAAACTTTCCGACTCCGCGCATGTGCTGGGATTGTGGGTAATAGACGCACCAGAAGAAGCTCTCGTTGTCACCGTTGCGGGGGCAGCAGGAGCCCTCCCTGGAACCGGACAGACGACCGCAAAAGTTACACCTCTGTCCCTGTACCCCTTTAAGGGACGAGGCACTCAAGGCGTGCGCGTCCAGCGTTTCCTTCGCGGGGAAGATCGCTTGGATATCGCCTGGGTCGGCGAAAATCCGCGTGCGGCTTCGGCGGATGGAAGCCCCGTGGAGCTACCGGCTGTTGACGAGCGACGCGATGGTTCAGGCACACCACTGACTCATGCCATCGCAACTATCGGCTAGCGCTCAGGTCAAGGTGACGAGATCAAGGTAGGAGTCATCCCACAGGTCCTCGTCCGCGTCTGGCAAAACAAGAACGCGCTGCGGAGAAAGCGCGGTGACCGCGCCTGGATCGTGGGTGACCAGTACGACCGCTCCTTCGTAGGAGTGCAGTGCATGCAAAATTTCCTCACGCGAGGCGGGATCGAGGTTGTTGGTCGGTTCGTCCAGCAGTAGGACATTGGCGCCTGAGACAACCAGAGTTGCAAGCGCAAGACGGGTCTTTTCGCCGCCGGAGAGCACATGCGTGGGTTTATCGACGTCGTCTCCACTGAAGAGGAACTGACCGAGAACATTGCGTACATGGGTATCGTCAAATTCGGGCGCACTATGGGACATGTTTTCTCGAACTGTCACCGCCATATCCAAAGTGTCATGTTCCTGCGCGTAGTATCCGATTTTCAGTCCGTGACCGGCTTCAACGACACCACTGTCGGGTTCTTCAACTCCGGCCAAGAGACGCAGAAGCGTTGTCTTTCCAGCACCGTTGAGACCAAGGACAACAACCTTCGATCCCCTATCAATTGCCAAGTCAACACCGGTAAAGACCTCAAGGGATCCGTAGCTCTTTGACAGGCCCTGAGCGCTCAATGGCACTTTGCCACAAGGAAGTGGATCTGGAAATCGCAATCGCGCGACCTTTTCTTGAACGCGTTCAGCGCCAACAGACGCAACAAGCTCGTCTGCACGACGTAGCATCTGTTGGGCGGCAACTGCTTTCGTTGCTTTTGCACGCATCTTTTCGCCTTGAGCACGCAGTTGTTCAGCTTTCTTCAACGCAAGCGAGCGTTCTTTTCGGCGGCGGCGTTCGTCTTCTTCGCGCTGCTTGAGGTAGGCGGACCAGCCAAGATGATAAATATCGACCTCTCCGCGATTGGCATCCAAGCACAGCACTTGATTGACGGTATCGCCCAAAAGCTTCACATCGTGGGAGATGACGAGCACTCCGCCGGGGAAGGTCTTGATCCAATCACGAAGCCACACGATCGAGTCGTGGTCGAGGTGGTTTGTCGGCTCATCGAGCAAGAGGGTATCCGCCCCGGAAAACAGGACTCGGGCCAGCTCCACGCGACGCCTCTGCCCGCCCGAGAGAGTTGACAGAGTCTGAGACAAAACCCGATCATCCAAACCGAGAGAATGGGCAATTTGTGCTGCCTCGGCATTGGCAGCCCAGCCGCCGGCTTGAGTAAATTCATGATCGAGACGGACGTAGCGTTCCATCGCCTTTTGCTGGCGGTTTCCCTCTGTCGTCGACATTTCTTGTTCTGCACGCTTAATTTTTTTGATGATTGCATCGATTCCGCGAATTGAAATGATGCGATCACGTGCGAGCTGATCAGGATCTCCTTCACGAGGGTCTTGAGGAAGATACCCAATCGTTCCGTTGCGCGTAATGGTCCCCTCATACTGAGCGCTTCCATGGTCTTCTTGCCCTGCAAGAAGCCTCATAGTTGTGGTCTTTCCCGCCCCGTTACGGCCAACCAAACCAATGCACATTCCTTTATCAATTCTGAATGACGCATTGTGGATGAGCTCGCGTGGGCCAATACGCAACGAGAAATTGGAAACATTGATCACTTATTCATTCTAATGGGCGCCTCCGCCGGCGCCCAACGCGCACTCGGGTAACGTCTGCGGGCAGAATAGAGAGGTTGACAATATTCAGGAAGGAACTCCGATGACCGAGCCAACTGGGCACACCAAAGCTCCCCGAGTGTATGACATCGTTGCTGTCAGTTTCGTCGCTTTCTTATTGATCTCTAATATCGCCGCAACAAAGGTAACAGTGCTCGATGCTGGCCCGATTCACTTGGTATTTGACGGCGGTGCGGTCCTCTTTCCCCTGACTTATATTCTTGGCGATGTGCTCTCCGAAGTGTACGGTTTCGCGCGCGCACGCAGGGTCATCATCATGGGTTTCGCGGCTTCTCTCCTTGCTTCGCTGACGTTCTGGGTTGTGCAATCAATTCCCGCTGGCCCTGGATACGAGAACCAGGATGCCTTCGTCGCAGTGCTCGGTTTCGTTCCTCGAATCGTTGCCGCTTCGATCGGCGGATACTTGGTCGGCCAGCTCATGAACTCCCTTGTTCTGGTAAAGATTCGACAGCGTTGGGGTGCCGACCACCTCTGGGCGCGTTTGATCGGTTCGACTCTTGTCGGCGAGGCTTTTGATACCGTCATTTTCTGCACGATCGCCTTTGCTGGAATCATTCCCGGAAGCGAATTCCTCAACTACATCATCACGGGCTACGTTTACAAGGTTGGAATCGAAGTTGTTTTCCTCCCCATCACGTACCGCGTCATTGCGTTGGTTCGTAAGATTGAACATTTGCGCCGCGAAGAGGTTCTGGCATGACACTTTCGCCTCAGTGGATTGGCGCGCCTATTGACCTCGATTCTTCTTTCCCTCATTCCGACCGGGATCGCGGTTTTGATTGCCACACGCGCCTTGAATACGGCCTAGGTCTTGGCCGTACCGGAACCCTTCACACTGCACACGGCACGATTTCCACGCCCGCGTTTATTCCAGTGGGAACTAAGGCGAATGTTAAGGCGCTTGTCCCAGAAATGGTGCGAGGCCTCGGCGCCCAGGCGGTCCTTGCCAACGCCTACCACCTCTACCTCCAGCCAGGTTCGGATATCGTTGACGAGGCCGGGGGCTTGGGTTCTTTCATGAACTGGGCAGGTCCGACCTATACGGATTCGGGCGGATTCCAGGTCCTTTCCTTGGGAGCTGGATTCAAGAAGGTCCTCTCGGCGGAGTTTTCGGGCGACGCGGATTTCAAGGATCCCAAGCTCAATAAGCAGGCAGTCAAGGCATCCCGAGCAGTTGTTGACGATGACGGCGTGATTTTTAGCAGCCACATCGACGGTTCTAAACACCGTTTCTCGCCCGAAGTTTCCATGCGCATTCAGCATGAATTGGGTTCGGACATCATGTTCGCCTTCGATGAGCTGACCTCTTTGCTCCATCCACGCAGCTACCAGGAAGAATCTCTGGAACGCACCCATGAGTGGGCACGTCAGTGTCTGGCCATCCACCGTAGGCTGACCCAGGAGCGTGAGGGCAAGCCCTATCAGCAGCTGTGGGGAGTTGTTCAAGGTGCTCAGTACGAGGATCTTCGACGCATCGCTGCCCGTACATTGGCTGAAATGAATGTCGATGGACAGATCTTCGACGGTTTTGGGATCGGCGGAGCGCTCCAGAAGGAAAACCTCGGAACGATTGTGTCCTGGGTGAGTTCGGAACTTCCCGAGGACCGGCCGCGCCACCTTTTAGGGATTTCCGAACCTGACGACCTCTTCCGAGGCGTCGAGGCCGGTGCCGATACATTCGACTGCGTCAATCCCTCTCGCGTTGCGCGCAATGCGGCGATTTATTCTCCCGACGGCCGTTTCAACATCACGAATGCTCGTTTTAAGCGCGATTTCACTCCCCTTGTTGAAGGCTGTGGGTGCTACACCTGCACGCACTACACTCGCGCCTACGTCCATCACCTTTTCAAGGCCAAGGAAATCCTCGCTTCAACGCTGACCACTATTCACAATGAGTGGTTCACCGTTCGTCTTGTCGACGCCATCCGAGATTCGATAAATACCGGCGAATATTCGGACTTTAAAGAGGAAATGCTTGGGCGTTTTTCAGGCGCACAAGGCTGAAACCTACGGTAACGTAGGGTCAGGCATTCCACTAAGGAGGAGACATGGTCTCAGAGCTGACGGCGAAGTCGAGGCTTCAGTATGATCCCGGTACTCCCTACGAGGTTCCGGTCGCTGATACCTCCCTTATTTCCCTTCTCGAGACATCCGCGCGCCTCTACCCCGAGCGAGTTGCGATTGATTACTTGGGGGCAACGCTGACATACACTCAGCTGTACGCTCAGGTTCTCCGCGCCGCACAGGTGCTCGTTGAAAACGGTGTTCGCAAAGGCGATGTTTGCGCCATCTGCCTGCCTAACTGTCCTCAAGCCTTGGTCGCTTTCTACGCCTGTATGCGTATTGGAGCCGTTGCAGCCCAACATAATCCTCTTGCGCCAATCGAAGAGATCCATCAGCAATTGGATCGCCATCACGGAAAAGTCGCTATTGTTTGGGAAAAGTCTGTCGACGCTTTCATCCGTGAAGGAGACCAGGCTCTCGACTGTATTTTCACCGTCAATATTTCGGCGCAAATGCCTCGTACTTCGCGCGCTTTGCTCAAACTTCCAATTGAAAAAGCGCGCTCTACGCGCGAGCAAATGCGGGGAGAACGGCCCAAGGGGACGCACTCGTGGGATCACGCGGTTGCGCGCGCACGCCTCGTCCACCCAGACACACCCGGTGCCTCGGCCCAAGATCTAGCCGTCATTTTGCACACCGGGGGCACCAACGGCGTTCCCAAATCAGTTCCGCTCACGCACCGCAATATCGGTTCGAACGTCAATCAGTGCATCATGTGGGTATGGAAACTTCATGAAGGCGCCGAGAACTTTTATTCGCTGCTCCCCTACTTCCACGCTTATGGGCTGACCCTCTTGATGTGCGCTGCTGTTCGCCTTGCGGCGACCCAGTTGGTTCTCCCCAAGTTTGATGTCCATCTGGCGCTCGAGGCGCACAAGCGTCATCCGGTCACCTTCTTCGTGGGCGTTCCTCCCATGTTCGAACGCCTCATGCAGGCCGCACAAGAAGAGCACATCGATTTGACCTCAATGAAGTGGTCATTGTGCGGTGCAATGCCGCTGTCTCAAACCCTTGCGCAGCAATGGGAAGAGATCACTCAGGGAATGGTCATTGAAGGCTACGGCATGTCTGAGACTTCCCCGGTGATCGCAGGTGTTCCCCTGGCAGCCAATCGTCGCCATGGTGCTTTAGGACTAGTCTTCCCCTCAACTGACATTCGCCTCGTCGATCTTGAAGATCCCTCTGTTGATGTTGAAGAGGGGACCCCCGGTGAAATCATCGTTAAAGGTCCACAGGTGTTTAGCGGTTACCTTGGGGCTCCCGAAGAAACTGCTCGCGTCTTCACCGAGGACGGGTGGCTGCGCACCGGTGATATTGCAGTTATTCGCGATGGCTTCTTGATGATGTCTGATCGTAAGAAGGAACTGATTCTTTCAGGCGGCTTCAATGTCTATCCTTCACAGGTCGAGGACGCGATCCGATCGATGCCCGGAGTAAAGGATGTTGCTGTCGTTGGTCTTCCCTCGGGGGATGCTCGCGAGGAAGTTACTGCAGCCTTGATCTTGGAAGATGATGCTCCGATGATCACCCTGGCGCAGGTTCGTCAGTGGGCAGAAAAGTATGTTTCTCACTACGCACTCCCGCGCCAGCTCGCCATTATTTCCGAGCTGCCGCGTAATCCCTTGGGAAAGGTCATGCGCCGCAAGGTTAAAGAGCAGCTTCTTGATCCCGCAAACCGTATGTTTTCCAGTGCTTCGAAAGCAATTGGCGAGGCCGCGGCCGCGGTAAGCGAACGTCTTTCTCCTCCCGATACTTCCGCAGACGATAAAGACTCCGACAATGAGTAAACAGTCCCCCGACAAATCAATGAGATTGGTTCGCCATTCTCGCGCAATCGTTGATTCACTGAGCCGAGGGGCTCAGCGTCTCGGCTCTTCAACTGCGCAGAGACTACGTTCCGGCCGTAAGAGCGAGATTGAGCCTCGTCCTCTGTCTCCGCGTCGAACAGTTCAGTGGGTTCCTCCCCAGCGCGTCGAGCGCCGGGGGGCGCGTCCTTCATCGTCGGATGCT
>USHU01000040.1 GCA_900554605.1 uncultured Actinomyces sp. | reverse complement strand
GACGTTACTGGCTCGCCTGCGCGGGGAATGGGGCCGAGATAAGCGCTGGGATTCTCATTAATGGCATCGCAGGCCATGCGGATGAAGTGCGCATCAAGGTCAGCAGCGTCGGCGACGATCGTGCTATTGGCAACGATGAGCACGCGCTGTGCCAAGGCAGCGGCCTCGGGACTGTCGGTGAAGAAGACGACGCACGTGCCAGTGGCGCGAAGAAGCTCGCAGGCCTCGGAGAAATCCTCGAAGGAGGGCGCGTCTTCGGTCTGGATAGGGAAATCGCTGACAACTACCAAATCTGCGCGGTAGATCAGTGCGCGAAGGACCTGGAACTTCAGGAGATCGCAAGCGCTGACATCGCGCGCGACTCGATCAAGATCAACGCCAAGTTGTGCAGCCCGCCTGCGGATTTCACCCGGATCGACGATTTCGCCCATTGCGGCGCAGGGAATAACAAGGTTCTGGGACAGCGTCAGAGAGGGAATCAAAACCTCGTCTGGGGAAATCAGAACGCTGCGGCTGCGCGCCGGCATCCACACTGAGCCCGCGTCGAGTGGGCGGAGCCCGGCCAGAGCAAGGGCGATTGAACGCCTACGCACTGCCTGCGGATCAAAAACCGCAACCGTCGATCCAGTGCGGAGTGCAAGATCGGTGTCTTCTAGGTAGTGCGCCTTGCTGACCGAGTCGATGATGCTGGCGCTGCGAGCGAAGTACATGACTCTTCCGCCGACACTTCCAGACGCCGTGCTCCTGCGGGTTCGCCACCAGCGACGCTTGGGTCGCGAGGCAACAAAGGCTGCGCGTTCTTCATCGGTGGGGGCGTGAGTTGTCATAGTGCAATTGTGCCAATAGCTATGCTCAATTGCGGCGTGCGCACGCCGAAAAATGGCAGTTTACTGCGGAAGAAGAGAATCGAAGACGTCGTCGATGCGCTCTTGGATAAATGGGGTGAGGGTGGCGTGGATTCGTTGGCGTGGCATGCTTGCCAGGGGTTCCAAGGCAATGATGTAGCGCATGGTCACGACCCCGTAGAGCATCGACAAGAGGAGTTCAAGCATTTCCCCGAGGCGGCGCGCATCGGCGGGATCTGCGGCCAAATAGTCACTCACTTGCTCAAGGACGTCCGTGCGCATATAGGTGCGAAAACGCTGTGATGTTGAGGTGTCGGTGGTGAGAGCGCGCATGAGGGCGGTGAGCGTTCCTGAGGTCAGTGTGTGCTCATACAGATCAAGGATGTAATCCACGAGGCGTCGCGCCGCGTCTTTGGGTCCTGGCATGAGGAGTGCGATGATTTCCGACGCCGGATCGAGGGGGAGATCCATGCAGGCGCGGAAGAGCTTTTGCTTGGTGTTGAAGTAGTAGGTGATCAGTGCAGGATCACAGCCCGCGCTACGGGCAACCGAGCGCATCGTCGTGTGGTCGTAGCCTCGGGTGACAAACTCGCTACGCGCGGCTTCGATGATGCGTTTTTTTATTTCTCCGCGGGAAGCGGAGGGACCTCGATGGATTTTTGAAAGAGGGGATGTTTCTTTATTCAATTCAGAAGTTTCAACATCTGATGAAACTTCTGAGAGCTCCTTCAGGGAATCCGAAGGCTCTTTTCCCTGTTTTTGTGCCTTTGTCACCCGTGATTGAGTCATGTCCTCAGTCTAATTTCAACAGTTTGGAAATTAGAAATCTGCGTCATAGTTTCGCAGTATGGATACGCAGATCATTGAAGGCTCGCGTCTACACGTCGAAAGCACACCGGATCACCCGTGCCAGCTTGGTATTGACGTGGGGTCAACGACTGTCAAAGCCGTTGTCTTGGACGGCAATCGCATCCTCTTCTCCGACTATCGCCGCCACAACGCAGATGTTCGCGCCGAACTCGGACACCTCCTCGAAGACATCGAGGACATCTACCCGGGACTCGTCGTCCAAGCTGCGATCACCGGCTCGGGCGGCCTGACGACAGCCCGCGCAATGGGCATCCCCTTCGTTCAGGAAGTCATCGCCGGAACGGAATCCACCCAGCGGCTCCACCCTGAAGTCGACGTCGTCATCGAATTGGGTGGTGAAGATGCAAAACTCACCTACCTTCACCCCACCCCTGAACAGCGAATGAACGGAACCTGTGCGGGTGGAACCGGAGCCTTCATCGACCAGATGGCCACGCTGCTCCACACCGACGCCTCGGGACTGAACGCGCTGGCCGAAGCGCACACTCAGCTCTACCCGATCGCCTCGCGCTGCGGTGTCTTCGCGAAATCGGATATCCAGCCACTGATCAACCAGGGCGCCGCGCACGAGGACCTCGCGGCCTCGATCTTCAGCGCGGTCGCAACCCAAACCATTGCGGGACTGGCCTGCGGTCGCCCCATCCGCGGAAACGTCATGTTCCTTGGCGGCCCGCTGCACTTCCTCCCTCAACTACGCGAGGCTTACAAGACTCTACTCCCCAAGGCAGACTCCTTTATCACCCCGGAAAACGCGCAACTGTACGTCGCTATCGGGGCTGCACTCTTGGCCTCGAAAGAAGCAAAGAAACGAGGCGAAGAAGAAGGAAACGCGCTCGAGCAACTGATCGACCGTCTCGCCACCGCACACGTCGAAGCCGAATCCGCTCGCATGCGGCCCCTTTTCGCGACCCCGGAAGAAAAAGAAGAATTCGTCCAGCGTCATGCACAAGAAGTCATCCCCAAGGCCGATCTCTCTCAGGCTCGCGGGCGCTGCTGGCTCGGAATTGACGCCGGTTCAACCACCATCAAAGCCGTCGTCATCGACGAAGACGACCGGATCGTCTTCACTCACTATGCCTCCAACGAAGGTGACCCCGTCGCAGCGGCCGTCAACATCGTCCGCCGCGTCCGCAGTGAACTGCCCGAAGGCACCGTGATTGGCCGATCCTGTGCAACCGGGTACGGCGAAGGTCTGGTCACCGCAGCGCTGAGCATGGACGAGGGCGAAATCGAAACAATGGCGCACTACCGCGCCGCGGAATTCATCCAGCCCGGCGTCACCTCGGTCATCGATATCGGCGGCCAAGACATGAAATACCTGCGGATCAAGGATCACACAGTCGATTCAATTTCCGTCAACGAGGCCTGTTCCTCGGGATGCGGTTCCTTCCTGCAAACCTTCGCGCAGACCATGGGAACCGATGTACGAAACTTCGCGAAAATGGCCATGGAATCGAGCAGCCCCGTCGACTTGGGAACGCGCTGCACGGTCTTCATGAATTCATCGGTCAAGCAGGCGCAAAAAGAAGGCGCGGATGTGCGCGACATCAGTGCCGGTCTGTCCTACTCGGTCGTGCGTAACGCACTGTACAAGGTCATCAAGCTCAAGGACCCCTCGGATCTGGGCGAACGCGTCGTCGTCCAGGGCGGAACCTTCCTCAACGACTCGGTTCTTCGCGCATTCGAGCTGCTCACCGGCCGCGAGGTTGTTCGCCCCGATATCGCCGGACTCATGGGCGCTTACGGCGCGGCGCTCACTGCCCGCATGCACGACAGCGGTGAAGGTGAGTCGACACTCGCTCGCGTGGAAGACCTCGAGGACTTCCAAGTCGAGACCACGCGCAAGACCTGCCGCCTGTGTCAAAACCACTGCCAGATGACCATCTCGACCTTCTCCAATGGAGAAAGGCATGTGTCGGGGAACCGTTGTGAGCGCGGGGCAAGCCTCGAAAAGGTTCCACGCAAGTCGGACCTTCCCAACCTCTATGACTGGAAGTACAAGAGGATTTTCGGATACCGACGCCTCACCGAAGCCAAGGCGTTCCGCGGAGACATTGGCATTCCTCGTGTTCTGGGCATGTACGAGAACTACCCCTTCTGGTTCACGATGCTCACCGAGCTCGGTTTCCGCGTGATGATCTCCGGGCGAAGCAACCACGAGCTATTCGAGCAGGGAATGGAATCAATCCCTTCCGAAAACGTGTGCTACCCGGCCAAGCTCGTCCACGGACACATCGAATCCCTGTTGGATAAGGGGATCACAACGATCTGGTACCCCTGCGTTGATTTCGAGCAAAAGCTCACCGACGCGGATAACAACTTCAACTGCCCGGTCGTTGCAACCTACCCCGAAGTCATCCGTAACAACATGGAACGCCTGAATGAGCCGGGCGTGAAGTTCATCAGCCCCTTCATCAACTTCGGCAACCGCGACTACCTACCCGCACACCTCGTGCGCACCTTCGCGCAGTATGGCTACGACATCAGCGTTGAAGAAATGACCCGCGCACTGGATAAGGCGTGGGAAGAAGACGCAGCGGTCAAGGCTGAAATCAAAGAAAAGGGCCGCGAAGCACTCGAGTGGATGCGCGAACACGGAGTGCGTGGAATCGTCTTGGCGGGCCGCCCCTACCACCTCGATCCCGAAATCAACCACGGTATTCCCGAGGTCATCATCGGCCTGGGAATGGCCGTCCTCACCGAGGACTCCATCATTGACCAGCGCCTGGAGCGTCCTCTTCGCGTGCGCGATCAGTGGTCCTACCATTCGCGCCTATACGAGGCTGCTGCGCGCGTGGGCGATGAACCTGACCTTGAGATGGTCCAGCTCAACTCCTTCGGTTGTGGCGTTGACGCAATCACCGCCGACCAGGTTCAAGAAATCCTCGAGGGCCGAGGCGACGTGCACACGGTCCTCAAGATTGACGAGGTATCGAACCTAGGTGCCGCAAAGATCCGCCTGCGTTCCCTAGAAGCGGCGGTTGCGGAGCGCGGAACCATGGCCTCGGGAACGATTGATACCGCGGTGCACGAGGACCCCGCATCTGTTGCCGCGCGCGAAGAATCCGAGCAGGTCAAGGCTGGACACATCGAAGCGCGAGCCGTCTTCACCGAGGAAATGCGCGATGCGGGATACGAAATCCTTGCCCCGCAGATGTCGCCGATCCACTTCCGTTTCCTCGAGCCCTTGTTCAGGCGTGCGGGGCTGAATGTGCGAGTCCTTGAGCACACCAGCCGCCAGACCATGGAAACGGGCCTGAAGTACGTCAACAACGACTCCTGCTACCCGGCGATCGTTGTCATCGGTCAGTTGATCGACGAATTCGTATCGGGTCGAGCAGATCCCGATAAGACCGCAGTCGGCATCACGCAGACCGGCGGAATGTGCCGAGCAACGAATTACGCCGCACTGTTGCGTAAGGGTCTGCGCGATGCGGGATATCCGCAGGTTCCGGTCATTGCACTTTCCGTTCAAGGATTGGAAGACAACCCCGGCTTCAAGATCGGAATTCGCCATATTCACAAGGCAATTCAGTCTTTCGTCATCGGCGACGCAATCCAGTCCATGCTGCTTCGCGTGCGTCCTTACGAGGCCGTGCCGGGAAGCGCGATGGAACTGTACCGCCGCTGGGATCAGATCGTGCGCGAGTGGGTTGTGAGTGATCGCTCTGAGACTTTGGGACGTGTCGGTCCGACGGGTCTCCTGACGGGGCGCCTGCGCTATTCAACGCTGATCAAGCGCTGCGTTGCTGAGTTTGACGCTCTGGAATTGCGTGATATTCCGCGTAAGCCTCGCGTTGGTTTGGTGGGAGAGATCCTTGTGAAGTTCCACCCCGATGCGAATAACCACGCGGTTGACGTCATCGAGGCTGAGGGCTGTGAGGCGGAGCTTCCCGGACTCATGCAGTTCTTCCATAACTCGGTCGCGACCGCGGAGTGGGACTACGAGAACCTGGGGATCGACGGCAAACAGCGCAAAATCTTGCCCATGGCTTTGTGGCTCCTCAAGAAGTATGAGGTTCCGGTCCATCGCGCCTTCGGAAGGTTGAAGCCCATCGCGATATCGAAGAGATGATCTCGCGTTCGGAGGACATTGCACGCCTCGGTAACCAGGCTGGCGAAGGCTGGTACTTGACGGCCGAGATGGTCGACATGATCGAACACGGATGCCCGAACATCATCTGCGCGCAGCCATTTGCATGCCTACCGAACCACATCGTTGGAAAGGGCATGTTCCGCGCGCTGCGCAACCGTTACCCGCAAGCGAACATTGTCGCGGTCGACTACGACCCGGGAGCCTCGGAAGTCAATCAGCTCAACCGAATCAAGCTGATGCTGGCAACCGCTGTTCAACAGCACAATGCCACCGAGCGCGATGGTGAAGATGATGGCGTGCTGCAGTTGGTCGGGATTGATTTCGATTTCGAAGACCTGGGCGGCGAGGCCGTCGCTGGTCCCTCCTGCGGTGGTTGCGGGTGTGGATCCGGTGGCGGTTCCTCTGATGGCGAGGGACGCCGCGTGGTCGGCTTGGGCATACCTGCGATTCCGCCGAGGCGGGGTGCTGCTTTCCGCTGAGGTAAGTGTTGGGGCGTTGGCTGGGTGACGCATGGCTGAGTTCTGCGCGGACAATCGCTCGGCCGGCGCGCTCTTCTCTAGGGGAATATCCTCAAGAATAACCGTGTTTAAGTAGCGGATATTTTGTGAAACGGAAGGGTAACAATGCGTCTCTCAGCCCTGGAACAGGTTCCGCTTTTTGATGGATTTACTCCGCATCAGGCACTGGAAGACATGGTGTCCTTGGCTCGCGGGCTGGAAGAACTGGATTTCCATCGCTTCTGGATTGCAGAGCACCACAACACACCGGTCTTTATGTCCTCTGCTCCCGAGCTGGTGATGGCTCACCTTCTGGATCGGACCTCGCGTATTCGCATTGGTTCGGGCGGCGTGATGGCCATGCACCAGGGCAGCTTGCAGATGGCAGAAAAGTTCTTCACTCTTGCCACCTTGTTCCCCGGACGCGTCGACATGGGATTGGGGCGTGCCCCCGGCGGTGATATGATCTCCGCCCGCGCGCTCAATCAGGGAGCAACGATTGATCCTGGGTCGATCAATGCCTTGATTGATGAAACTTTGGCTTTCATGCGAGGAACCCTGCCCGAGGGGCACCCCTACGCCTCTGTTGGTGTCTACCCGCGCCCCGATGAGCTTCCTGAACTGTGGTTGTTGGGTTCTTCAGGCCAGAGAGCGGCTTGGGCGGGGACTCGAAACATGAACTACGCCTACGCGCAGTTCTTTAGCGGCCAACAACAGCCAGAAGTTATGGACCATTACCTGCCCGAAAACCTGAGTGAAGGCCAAGGACAGACCCTTTCCGCGCTTGCGGTGAGCGCTGCAGCAACTGAAGCGGAAGCCCTAGAACAGGCCCTTCCCGCATTGAGCTTCCGCATGTGTTTACGACTGGGACGTCCCGTGCGATTCCAGCGACCCGAGCAGATGAGCGCCGAAGACCGAGAAGATGCACTGCGCTGGGCACAACGCGATCGCTCGATCATCATTGGCACCTACGACCAGGTTGCTCAAACGATTGCAAACTTTGCGCGGAATCATCGCGTTGATGAAGTCATGCTGATCAGCTACATCGCTGATGTTTCGCAAAAACTTGCCCAGTATCAAGAACTCCAAAGGCGTCTTGGATAGTGTCTATTTGTCAGTTCTGAATCTTGTCAGTGGAGAATGCCATGGCCCCCGCCTTTAGGCGGGGGCCACAAGCTTTGAAGCTAACGAGCAGTGATCACAGGGCTGCTGCGAAACGCTGTGCGACGTTCTCCCAGTTCACAACGTTCCACCAGGCCTTGACGTAGTCGGCCTTGACGTTGAGGTAGTCCAAGTAGAAAGCGTGCTCCCACATGTCCAGCATGAGCAGCGGAACAGTTGCAACGGGGATGTTGCCCTGCTGATCGGTCAGCTGGTAGGTAACAAGGCGCTTGCCCAAGGTGTCCCATGCGAGCACGGCCCAGCCGGAGCCCTGCAGGCCCAGCGCGGCGGCGGCGAACTGCGCCTGGAAGGACTCGAAGGAGCCGAAGAACTCGTCGATCGCGGCGCCGAGC
>USHU01000039.1 GCA_900554605.1 uncultured Actinomyces sp. | reverse complement strand
CGCAAAAGAAGCAAGAAGACCGGCCCCGGGGTAAGTATCAGAACCCGCGACTACCCCGACAACGCCTCGGCGATACTTATCGTCGGTGGGGCTGGGGGCACGAAAGTAGGCGCGTACCTGTTCCTCAGAGAAGGGAAGAGTGTCCACTGTCATGAGCGTATTCTTTCACGCCCGGCGGCAACCTCAGCTGAAGGAGCGAGCAACGCCCACCATGATGACACCGATAACCATGATGACAACGCCGATGATGGTCCAGCGCATCTCACGACGCGTGCGCGTCTCGTGGAGGATCACAATTCCACCGAAAGTCTGAATAATGACGCCCATCTGCGACAGGGGGAAGGCAACCGCGACGCCAAGGCGCGAGGACGAAACTTGAGTCAGGAGAATAGCCGCACCCCACATCAGGCCGGGGATCAGTTGGCGAAGAGTGAGCAGACTCCAGCGATTGTCTTCCGTGCCAAGTTGAGGCGAAAGCGCGGGGATTGTTCCAACGAGGCCGACCAACAAATAGCCAACCGCTTGGGGCAGGATCACGGAGCGGCCATCCAAACCAAAGCCTTGAACAATCAGAAGGTAGGCGACAAGGCAGGAGTTGACACAACCAGAAGAATTGTCCCGCGCTTCCAATCAACGTTTTCTTCGGCAGCTTCCTCTGTTTTTTCAGTCTTGGAGATGAAGACAACGCCCAAGGTGAGAAGCGCAATAGAGCTCAGCGCAAAGACAAGTGCAAGACCATGGTTCATCTCACCGAAGAGAATGATCCCACCCAGGCACATGAAGATAATCTGGCCCGCAGTCGTCAGCGGCATGGTGCGTGAAACACCGAGAACCTTCAGGCAGAGAATTTGGAGATACTGCCCGAATCCAAGGATCAAGCCTGAGAGGAAGGAAATGAGCAGGGTCTTGGTTGTCCAATGAACATCGATGAAGGGGGTTGCCAGAGCTGAGAAGAGGAAGGCACCTCCCAAAGTTCCCAGTGTCTTTTGTCGATCATCGCCGCCTTGAGCGACAAGGACGATGGACATAAAGCCAAGGAAAAGGGCCGGAAGCAGAGCGACGAAGTAGTCGATCACGGCATACTCGCTTTCTGGTACGTCAATTAGTGCAACCAAGGAATGTTGTTTTCAGGCTAGTGGACAATCAAGCAAATACAAGGAGAGAGATCCCTATCTGGCCTGCGCGATAGATAACAATTTGGCGCACACCTAGCCCTAAATCGTGTGCGCGGCACAGCAAATTGCGACAATGAAGACCGTGAGTGAAATCAGCAACACTGAAGAATCGCCCTTCGAGTTTTTCTCCCGCGACCAGTGGGATCGCCTCGCCGATAGGTCGCCTCTTCCACTCACTCATACTGACCTTTCGCGTTTAGCATCCCTCGGCGATCCCATTGATATTGCCGAAGTCGACGCGATCTACCGACCGCTGACCGCGCTGCTGCAGCTCTACGTTGAGGGACACCGACGCGTTGAGCGTGAACGTTCTCATTTCCTCACGCGCTCTCACCAGGCTCCCGTCCCCTTCGTCATCGGAATCGGCGGCTCGGTTGCCGTTGGAAAATCTACTGTCGCCCGCCTCTTGCGTTTTCTGTTATCTCGATGGGAAAAGACCCCGCGAGTTGATCTGATCACGACAGATGGTTTCCTCTTCCCCAATGCGGTACTCCGTTCCAAAGGCCTGCTTGGGCGAAAAGGTTTTCCCGAGTCCTATGATCGCCCAGCGCTCATTTCCTTCCTCTCGGCAGTGAAGTCAGGGATGCGCAATGTTCAGGCTCCCGTCTATTCGCATGTCGTGTACGACATCATCGAAGGCGAGAGCGTCGTCGTAGACTGCCCAGACATTCTCATCGTTGAAGGACTCAATGTCCTTCAACCTCCCAAATGGGGACCTGGCGTCATGCCGATCGCGGTCTCAGACTTTTTCGACTTCAGCATCTACGTGGATGCCGACGCCGAGCACATCCAGCAGTGGTACGTGGATCGTTTCCTCACCCTGCGTCAGACCGCATTCACCCGCGAGGATTCTTTCTTCCGCACCTACGCTTCACTGACCGATGCTCAGGCCGAGGCGACGGCCCGCTCGATTTGGGAGGAAATCAACCTCCCGAACCTCTTGGAGAACATTGCCCCAACCCGCGAGCGTGCAACGATGATTTTCACTAAGGGTGCGGATCACCGTGTCGAGTCACTGCGGCTCAGAAGGTGAGCTCTACTCCCACCGCATAGCGCAGATCGGTCTGCGGAATCACGAGGCGTGATGCGCCTTCGCGCGCTTCGACGATGACCTTTTCCTCGCTTCCAAGGATCCGCACGCTGCGTACTTTCCCAGGGACCTCGAGCCACGTCGATGCAAGACCGGCGGGGGCGAAGGTTGCGTCCTCAAGCGAGGGGTCCGCGGCCTCGGCGCTAGATGGTGTCGGAGGCATCCCAAAGAAGAAAACTCGAGACTCACTGTCCTTTGGCTGGGTTGCGTACCAGGACCAGCCGTTTTCCGAACGCAGTGTATCGATATCGATCCACGGACGAGTCGCGTAGATCCCTTCGCCGTTGATACGCAAGAAATCGCCGAGCTGTTCGAGGCCGCGCTGAATCCACGTGGACATGCCTCCGCGCGCGTCGGGACCGATCCCAATGAGGTAGTTCCCTCCTCGCGACACGATCGCCAATAGATTGGAGATGATGTGACGCATGGGCTTGATTGGCTCTTCGGGACGCATCGAGCACCAGCCGCGAGTCATGGTGATGCATGATTCCCAGGGGTAACGGCGAATATCGTCCGGAATTTCCTGCTCGGGGGTTCGATAGTTTTCGTTCGCCCCGTGGACTTCTCGGTCAACGACCAAGATATCGGGCTGAAGACGGCGTGCATTCTCAGCGATCTCGTCGATATCAATGGGTTCATCAGGCTCTCGAACCCAACCGGCATCGAGCCATAGCACGTTGATACGCCCGTAATTGCGCAAGAGTTCGTCGATTTGATTGTGGGTGTAGCGGACGAAGGAATCCCACTTTGCGCGGTGTTTCTCGATATCGAAGTTGTGGTAGCGGTCAGTGATGGTGCGGGCACGATCCCAATATCCCGGGTGGTTCCAATCGGCCTTGGAGAAATAGACGCCTGTTTCCATGCCACGTTCGCGGAACGCATCGAAAATTTCACGAACGATGTCGCGACCAAGACCGGATTCTTCACTGGTCGACTTAAAGTTTGAGAAGTCCGTGTCGTACATGGCGTAGCCATCGTGATGCTTTGTCGTAAAGACGACGTAGCGCATTCCGGCATCGGCGCACGCGGCGGCCCATTCCTCAGCATTGAAATCGTCCCCCGTAAAGGAGCGAGCTTGGTCGCAGTACCACGAGTGGTACTCCTCGTCGCTCCCCTTCCAGTCCTCGGGTGGGTCAGTAAAGCCGCCCAAACGCTGGCGGTGCAAAGACCATGAGCCATCTTGGCCAATGTGAGAGAAGATCCCCCAGTGGATGATGACACCGACTTTGTGGTCCCTCCACTGCTCAAGTGCAGCGACGGTGCGCGGGTTCGTTGGCCAGATATACCCGGGATCGGGGTATTGACGCAGCGCACCCGCAGCTTCCAGTGCATCGGGAGCGAAGTCCTCGCTCAGTTTGTCGCTCATTGGTGTGTGCCTCTATCGGTCTAGAACTTCAATCCGCCGTCTTCGATTCCACGGAAGAAGTACTTCTGCGAGAAGGCGAAGACTACGACAACAGGAACCAGTGCAACGACCGCTCCTGCTAAGACCAATTGATAAGTCGTTCCCTGAGCGGAATTTTGAATGGCTGTCAGTTCCAACATCAAGGTGTGCTTGTCGTTGTCGACCAGCATGAGTAGCGGGAAGAGGAAATCGGACCAGGCGCCGATGAAGGAGGTCAGTCCAACGACCGTGAGCGTCCCACGAACCTGAGGAAGGAAGATCCTCCAAAAACGCTCCCATTCGCCTGCCCCGTCAATCAGTGCGGCATCTTCAATTTCTTCGGGGATCCCAAGGAAAGCTGCGCGCATCATAAGGATCTGGAAGGGGCCAATCATGGCGACCATCCACACGCTGGTCAGCGTCTTGTACGTGCCGATGGACACCATCATCGAGTACAGGGACAGCATGATTGATTCGAAGGGGAAGATCATCGCCGAGAGGACGACGAAATACATGATGTTGCGACCGGTCCATCCCCGCCGCGAGAGCATGTATCCACCCAAGCAGGACAAGATGATATTTGAAATGACCGTCAGCGTTGCAACGATGACCGAGTTCCCAATCGCACGCAGGATCGCGGTTTGTTTAAACAGTGTTGTGAAGGCTGCAAGCGACCAGGTCTGCGGGAAGATCGTGGCACCTTGGCCGAAAACCGACTCCCCCGGAGCTTTGAATGCCGCGAGGAGAGGAAGCAGAAGCGGTCCCACCATGAGGATCGCGACGACGACCAGCGTGATGTAACGCAGGACAAGGCGAGAGCCTTTGAGCTGACGGGATGCGACATTGCGCGATTGATGCTCAAGCTTGTGAGCTTTGCGCCAGCTCGCAAACTTTGACGAGGCCTCGGCGGGGCTGGTGGAAGAAGCTGCGGTGCTCATTGATCTTCAGCCTTCCTCTGGAGTTTCTGCGAGGCAATGATGAATCCGAAAGTGATGAGGAAGAGACAGACCGAGGCCGCATCGCCCTTACCTAAAGACCCGTATGTCGGATCGGTCCAGTCTCGGATGTACATGGTCAAGGTCTTTGTCGGAGAGGCACTTCCGCCAAGGAGGTAGACCTCGGTAAAGATCTTGAGGCATCCAATGGTTGTGAGTGTCGCAACCAAGAACATCATGACTTTGACGCCCGGAACAGTGACAGTGAAGAAACGACGGACACTTCCCGCACCGTCAAGCTCGGCGGCTTCATAGAGGGATTTATCGACGTTCGCAAGAGCGGACAAGTAGAGAATCATGTAGTAGGGCAAGCCCTGCCACAAGGTAATAAGCATCGCGCAAAAGAGGATGAGCCATTGGTTCGAGAGGAATGGGACCGTATCCATTCCCCACGAAGTCAAGAGGTTGTTTACTGGTCCTCTTTCATTAAGCAGGTAGCGCCAGGCCAAGGAAATCACGACGAGCGAGGAAACCGCCGGCAGGTAGTAGAGCGCTCGGAAAAATCCGATGCCCGGAACATAGGACTTGACCAGGAGGGCAAGGAGAAGAGGGAGAAGCACCATCAAAGGAACAACGCAGACGGCGTAGATGAGTGAGTTGCGCAGAGATCCCCAGAATTCAGGGTCGTTCAGAACGTAGGTGTAGTTTTCGATCCCAATGAAGGGACCAATCTTTCGCAGCGGTTTTGTTTTTGTGAAAGAGACGAAAACCGTTGTGATGAAGGGATAGATGTAGAAAGTAATGATTGCCAAGACCGGGAGTGTAATCCAGATCCACGGCATCCATCCCGGGCGGAAACGCGCGGCCCCATTAAGAGATCGGCTTGGGGCACGTCCTGTACGCGACGACATTGTCAGGTCCTTCGGTGCTGTTCAAGGGTTTTGCCGGGGCGAAACCGTAGTGTTTCGCCCCGGCAAGGGGTAGATCATTCGCCCAGAGCCTTGAGCTTCTTGTTCATCTGATCTTGTGCAGTCTTCAGAGCGGTCTTGGGGTCGACCTCTCCGCGGATTGCCTTGTTCACATTCTCAACGAGGCTGTCCTGAACAGCGCCGGTGGTGTAGAAGACGTCGGTGTAGGCCTCGGCGACCTTTGCGGCCTTTGCGGCTTCTTCGTAGGCAGCCTTGAAGACCGGATCATTTGCGATCTCCGGCGGGTTAGCAACGAGCTTGTCAAGAGCGCTGGTTGCTGCCGGGAAGATGATCGCACCACCGTCGTGGGTCCATGCGTATTCGTTCTCAGCGTTGGTGATCCACTCGGCAAACTTCATTGCCAGAGGAGCGTTCTTGGTCGAGACGGACACGCCGATGTACTGGCCTTCGAAGACCGGCTTGATTCCGGGGTTGGTCGGGAAGGGGCCGACACCGGTGTTGTTGTAGACGGTCGCGTTGTTTGCCTTGACGGACTTGAGGAAGGAGGCGTTCGGGGTACCGAATGCCAGGTTTCCATCCGCGTATGCCTTGCCCGGATCAGGTTCGCCGGTCAGCGAGTCCTTCGGGATTGCACCGCTCTTGTAGAGCTCAGCGAGGCGGGTCACGTACTTGATGGCCTGCTCATTGTCAGCAAAGTTGAACTCGGTCTTGTCAGCGTTCATCAGGCTGACACCCATTCCGTGCAGCTGGGCGGTCATGTACCACTGCGGGGAGCCGTAGATACCGTAGTCACCCTTACCGTCAGCGCCGACCTTTGCGGCGTAGTCAAACATCTCTTCCATGGTCTTGGGAGAGGTGTTTTCATCCAAGCCTGCGCGCTTGAAAACTTCCTTGTTGTAGGTGGTGATGTAGGGGCCGAAGTACCACGGGAGTGCGGTGTGCTGCTTGTTTGCGCCCAGCTTGGTCGAATCCCAAATGGTCTTGACGAACTTGTCACCAATACCGGGAGCCTTCACGTCAAAATCCATGAGGAGGTTGGACTTTGACAGGGCCAGAATGGTGGAGGAAGGAACGTTCACAACGTCTGCCATCTGGCAGTTGGTTGCCTGAGCAGTGATGGTCTGGTCGAATTCGGCGCCGCCTGCCTGATCAGTCCACTTGATCTTGACACCGGGGTTAGCGTCCTCGAATTCCTTGATCTTCTTGGTGAAGAAGTCGCCGAAGTCGGTCTTGAGACCCTGGGTCTGGAAGGTGATTTCGCCTTCGACCTTTGAGGTGTCGATCTTCGAATCATCGAGATTCGTTGCGGGGATATCACAAGAGACATCGGGCTTGGGGATTGAACCTGATGCGGATCCACCGCTTGCAGAACTTGAGGAAGAGTCGCTGCTGCCGTTCGAGCAGGCGCTCAATCCTAGAGTGCTTACCATGGCCAGGGCGATGACACCAGCGGCCATCTTTTTCTTCAACATGCGAAACCTCCATTGGTTCGTGTCGTAGATCGATATGAATACCGAATCACTAACTATCTCGTGTTAGTTGATAAGCCTAGGCTACCGTTGGGAACCTAGCTTTACGTTGCGTAGCGGACAATTGTTATAGATCCGTTACACAAACAACGAATTCGATGCTCAGCGGATTCATCCGTGCACCGAATTCGGGGCGCGCATCAGGGCCACACGAGCGAGTCCCGATGCCATCTTGAATGGCATCAAGCCAAACAAAAGTCCGATTCGAATGCGGCAAATCTTCCCAGTGACCCGCCAGGGCAAGCTCTCGCTCATTCCACGGCGAGGCACTCCACCCGACCTCACTTCGAGGAACGATCGTGAGCGCACGACCTTCCCCTCGCAGCTCGAGGACCTTCAAGCCCGGTCGGTGCCCACCTTCTTGAGGCTTGACGCCCACATCCCATAGATCTTCAAGCTCAGCGCACCCAAACCCATCTGGATTAGCGCCGGGCATATCCGCATAAGCAATATCCGTCTCCCCCACCCACGAGGCCGTCCACCCCGTTCCCGGGATGCACAGACGAACCCCAGCGCGAGGGATACGCTCGGGCCAGTGCCCATAGGGAGTCATTTCGACCTTGACGACAAGGCAACTTCCCAGCAGCGCAGCACCCGCAGATGCACCTGCGGCTTTTTTGCCTACGGGAGTAAAACTCCAACGAGCCTCAAGCCCAAACTGCGCAGCTGGCGGCGCCCAGCGTTCAACAAGGACCCGCGTTCCATTCTCACGGGCGCTTCCATGCAATGTTCGGCGCAGGAGATGCAAACGTGTCATTTCCCATCGTTGAGCGTGAGAGACTCCCCATTGCCC
>USHU01000038.1 GCA_900554605.1 uncultured Actinomyces sp. | reverse complement strand
TTCCTTCCCGCAGCCCACCGAGATTCGTCGCGCGCGTGCTGCGTGGGCCAAGGGCGAGCTCTCTGATGCAGACTACGCCGAGCGTATGCGTGAAGAAATCGCTTCGGTGATTCGCCTTCAGGAAGATCTGGGACTGGATGTCTTGGTTCACGGCGAAGCTGAGCGCAACGACATGGTTCAGTACTTTGCTGAACAGCTCGATGGCTTTGCAGCAACGAAGAACGGCTGGGTGCAGTCTTATGGTTCACGTTGCACCCGTCCGTCGATTCTGTGGGGTGATGTTGTTCGTCCTCACGCGATGACCGTTGAATGGGCGCGTTATGCGCAGTCGCTGACTTCTCACCCCGTCAAGGGCATGCTGACCGGTCCGGTTACCATCATTGCGTGGTCCTTCCCGCGTAATGACCTGCCTTTGGCTCAGGTTGCTGACCAGATTGGTCTTGCTCTGCGTGACGAGGTCACTGACTTGCAGGAGGCCGGAATCGCGGTCGTCCAGGTCGATGAGCCCGCATTGCGCGAGCTTCTTCCTTTGGATGCTGCTCGACACGGCGAGTACCTCAAGTGGGCACTGGATTCCTTCCGCTTGGCCACTGCTGGAGTTCGTCCTGATACACAGATCCACACGCACCTGTGCTACTCGGAGTTTGGCCAGATTCTTGATGCAATCTTGGGCTTGGATGCGGATGTGACCTCGATTGAGGCCGCGCGTTCTCGCATGGAAGTGCTTCCTGAGCTTGCAGAGCAGGGATTCAACCACGGCGTTGGCCCGGGCGTGTGGGATATTCACTCGCCTCGCGTTCCTTCGGTGGAAGAACTCACCGAGCTGCTGACGCTGGCTGCCGAATCGATCGAGCTACGTAACCTGTGGTCGAACCCCGACTGTGGTCTGAAGACTCGTGGTTATGCAGAGACTGAAGAATCCCTCAGGAACCTTGTTGAAGCAACGCGAATCGTGCGTGCCCAGCTTGAAAACTGAGTAGTTATTGCTGCCTGAGACGGTGGGAACATGTGGCCTGTGGCCGCGTTCCCACCCTCTTGTTCTTCCTTTTGACACGAGTTCAGCATTCGATAGAATAAAGCCATGACTTTTAACGCGACCATGACTTGCCGCCCCATGTGCGGCTCCATGTGCTCGCGAATGTGTATGTGATTGACCTTCGCCCCGTCAATCGCTACCGCCTGAAATCCCACGATGAAAGTGGTGTGTGCGGTACCAAATAGTTTGGATACATCATGACCCTTGTTTACACCCCTGAAACCCGTCCGGCCGAAGCTCCCACTTCTTTCGAAGACTTCCTCGAGGTTCTTGCAGGACTCAGGCTCTCACCAGCATCAACGCACATCGATCTGGACCGCCGTCGCCTTGAGGTATACGGATCTTCAGTGAAGCTGTCGAACAAGGAATATGAATTGCTTGCCTACCTTGCTCAGCGCGCAGACGAAGTAGTTTCACGCGAGGAGCTACTGGAATCGGTTTGGTACGGCGAAGGCCTCGAGACACAGACGCGCACGATTGACGCTCATATCCGTCGTTTACGAGCAAAACTGCCTGAGACGGATCTTATTTCCACCCTGCGAGGCCAGGGTTACCGTTTCAACTCCACCCCGACGGTGCGCGTGAGCTGCACGCGCGTTCACACGCTCGCTGCCTAGGTGCTGTGTGTCGTCCAGAGTCCTGTTAAATCACCAAACGATAGATTTCGGAATCTGGGCGCAGCTCTTCAACGTGAAGGGGAGAGGCTTCCATGCGCTCGCGCAATCCCGTGATGTCCTCGCGATCAGCAAGATCGATACCGACCAAAGCTGGCCCAGAATCGCGGTTATTCTTCTTCGTGTACTCAAAGTGGACGATATCGTCGCCGGGGCCTAGAACGTCTTCGAGGAAACTACGAAGCGCTCCGGGTTGCTGTGGGAAGGTCACCAGGAAGTAGTGACGCAAACCTTCATGACGCAATGAGCGTTCCATAATTTCCGCGTAACGAGTCATATCGTTATTTCCGCCTGAAACCACTGCAACAAGAGCGCCGCTGGCGTCGCCCAGAAGCTGAGAGCGTTGCTCAGGATCAGCAAAGTACATACGTGCTGCAGCCGAGGCCAAAGCGCCTGCAGGTTCAGCGATCACGCCGTCTGAGTGATACAAATCGAGCATTTCAGTGCAGACTGCGCCTTCAGGAACGACCAAAATATCGTCGACCAGTTCACGAACGACAGAGTAGGGCAGGTCTCCAGCTCGGCCGACAGCAGTACCATCAACAAAAGGATCAACTTTAGGAAGGGAAACGATCTCTCCCTCCTCAAGGGCAGCATGCATGGAGGCTGCGCCCTTGGGCTCAACGCCGTAAATCTTGACTCCGGGGAAACGGGAACGAACCCAGGTCGCAATTCCCGCAAGGAGGCCACCGCCACCGACAGGGACCAGCACAGCCGCGGCCTCGGGAAGAATCTGTTCCTCAAGCTCGACGGCGATTGTTCCCTGGCCGGCAATGGTATAAGGATCGTCGTAGGGGTGGATGTAGGTGCGTCCGGAGTGGCGCGCGGCTTCTTGGGCTTGTGCGTTCGCGCGGTCGAAAGTCCCGTCGACGATCACCTGCTCAACCCAATCGCCACCAATCGTTTCAATACGCTGGCGCTTTTGCTTGGGAGTATTGGACGGAAGATAGATGGTTCCGCGAACCTTCAACTGAGAACAGGCATATGCCAACCCTTGAGCATGGTTGCCTGCGGATGCGCACACGACTCCGCGGCGGCGTTCTTCTTCGCTGAGCATACTCATGCGGAAATAAGCGCCTCGCACCTTAAAAGAACGGCAGGTTTGCATATCTTCGCGCTTAAGGTGAACGGGAACACCCACGAGATCACTCAGGCGCTGGGAGTACATGACCGGTGTCTTCTCAACGACATCGCCCAAAATTTCCGAGGCCTGGGCGACCAACTCGGGAGAAAGGGGAAACTGATCCGTTG
Source organism: uncultured Actinomyces sp. (assembly GCA_900554605.1). Lineage (GTDB taxonomy): Bacteria > Actinomycetota > Actinomycetes > Actinomycetales > Actinomycetaceae > Pauljensenia. The sequence goes on along the minus strand of USHU01000038.1, from coordinate 4,937 downwards.
ACATAGGTACTCCTTGAATTGACGATCGGTCATTATCGTAACTCACGGCTAGTGAGCGCACTTTCTCACGCCAAACAGTGAAATCTCGGTGAGAAGCCTACACTTGAGAACGTGAGTGATTTGAAAGAACCATTGGTGTGGATCGATTGTGAAATGACGGGACTCGATGTGTCCCGCGATGCCTTGATTGAGGTTGCAGTAGTTATTACCGATGCTGATCTGCGTATCGTTGACCCGGGTATTGATGTCCTTATTACCCCTCCCGCTGAGGCTCTGGAAGGGATGAATGATTTCGTCCGACAGATGCATACCTCCTCGGGGCTACTTGAAGATCTTGCGTCGGGAACGACGATGGAAGAAGCGCAAGAGCAGGTTCTGTCCTACATTCGTCGCTTCGTCCCCGCGCCGAACAAAGCACTCTTGGCCGGTAACTCCGTAGGTACGGATAAGATCTTCCTCGAAGCGAATATGCCGCAGGTCATTGACCACCTGCACTACCGTCTGATTGACGTATCTTCGATTAAGGAACTTGCAAAGCGCTGGTACCGTAGGGCTTTCGAGGAAGCTCCTGTCAAGCACGGTGGGCACCGTGCATTGGCCGATATCCTTGAGTCAATTCAAGAACTCGAGTACTACCGCCGTGTTCTTTTCCCCCACGAGCCCATCACGCGCGAGTACGCGCGCGAGGTCGCTCAAGAGGTCGTGGCCATGGGAATTCCTGAAATTGGTGAGGAAACCAAGTAACTTTCGAGTTTTCCACAGGGCGCACCGGTATCGGCGTTTTCCACAGGCGCTGGTACCGGTCTTCCTTTCTCAGTGCGCATGGGCGCACAGTGGTCGAACCCATCAAGGGAACTCGACTCTAGGAAGGAAGAACCATGAACAACCAGGGCACCGTCATTCTTCGCGGTCGCGTCGGATCAGATCTACGAAGCATGACGACTCAGTCAGGGACAAAGGGAATCCGATTCCGCCTCGCTGCAAGTCAATGGCGAATTAATGATTCTGGAAAGTATGTGGAACGTGACCCCCATTGGTACACGGTATGCGTGTGGGATCGACTCGCAAAGAATCTTCTCTCGAGCGTTGAAAAGGGAACTCCGATTATTGTCAGCGGGCGGCCAAGTGCTCGCGCGTGGATTGGATCAGATTCCGAGGCGCGTGCTGAGCTTGTCATTAACGCGAGTTTTTGCGGTATTGACCTTGCTTTCGGCCCTGCGGCAGTGATGAAACCGAAGATTCCTCAACACAATGTTCAAGAATCATCGACCGTTGAAGCGGGGGAGTACGCCGCACAGTCGGATACGGACGAATCTAACGGCGTTTACCGCCATGATCCGGGCGCTCCAGATATGGGCTGCGGCACAGGTGAAAGAGACGGGATTGGCACTGAAGCCACGTCCCTGAGCGAGCACTGCACTGGTGAGTGCGGGGTTGATGAGGATCGTGATTCTTCTTGGGAGGCGGAAGAATCAGATCTCGATGGAAGTGATGCGGCTTAGAAGTCCTATATGCCAAAAATGCGACTCGTGCCTTAGCATTGAGGGGTCTGCCCAACTACGACGGCGTTATGTCACGTGATCCTGAACGGAGAATTCATGGCGGAGTTCATCTACCAAATGATTAAGGCTCGCAAAGCTATTGGTGACAAAGTCATCCTTGATGACGTCACAATGGCTTTCTTCCCCGGCGCAAAGATCGGCATGGTCGGTCCCAACGGTGCCGGTAAGTCCTCGATCCTCAAGATCATGGCCGGACTGGATGAGCCCAGCAATGGCGAAGCTCGTCTAAGCCCCGGATACACTGTCGGGATCCTCATGCAGGAACCCGAGTTAGATGATTCCAAGACGGTCATCGAAAACGTTCGTATGGGTGCTGCCGATACTTTCGCGAAGCTTGCGCGTTTCAACGAGATCTCTGAAGAAATGGCAAATCCGGATGCTGACTTTGATGCGCTGATGGATGAGATGGGTAAGCTCCAAACCGAAATTGATGCCCTGAACGCATGGGATATCGATTCACAGCTTGACCAGGCCATGGATGCGCTTCGATGCCCGCCACCGGACCAGCAGGTCAGTGTGCTCTCCGGTGGTGAGCGCCGCCGCGTCGCTTTGTGTCGTTTGCTTATTGAAGCTCCCGATTTGTTGCTTCTTGACGAACCGACCAACCACTTGGACGCCGAATCGGTTCTCTGGCTTGAAAAGCACCTTTCTACCTACCCGGGTGCCGTGATCGCCGTTACCCACGACCGTTACTTCCTCGACCACGTCGCTCAGTGGATCGCCGAAGTTGACCGCGGTCACCTGTATCCCTACGAAGGCAATTACTCGACCTACCTGGAGACAAAGGAAAAGCGTCTGCAGGTTCAAGGCCAAAAGGACGCAAAGCTTGCTAAGCGTCTGAAGGAAGAACTCGAGTGGGTCCGGACCTCACCGAAGGGACGTCAGGCGAAGTCGAAGGCGCGTCTGGAACGCTACGAAGAAATGGCGGCTGAAGCAGAACGCAGTCGCAAGCTCGACTTCGAAGAAATCCAGATCCCGCCGGGACCGCGTTTGGGCAACATCGTTATCGAGGCTTCGAACCTTCGAAAGGGCTTCGGAGATCGCGTGTTGATCGATGGGCTTTCCTTCTCCCTGCCTCGAAACGGTATCGTCGGTGTCATCGGCCCCAACGGCGTTGGTAAGACGACACTGTTCAAGACCATCGTCGGTTTGGAGCCGCTTGACGGCGGTGAACTCACCATCGGTGAGACCGTCAAGCTGAGCTACGTTGACCAGAACCGTGCGGGAATCGATCCCGATAAGACGCTGTGGGAGGTCGTCTCCGACGGACTGGACTACATCCAAGTTGGCAGTGTCGAAATGCCGTCCCGTGCATACGTTTCAGCCTTTGGTTTCAAAGGTGCCGACCAGCAAAAGCCTGCCGGTGTCCTTTCCGGTGGTGAACGTAACCGTCTAAACTTGGCGCTGACGCTCAAGCAGGGTGGCAACCTGCTGCTCCTTGACGAACCGACGAACGACCTTGATGTGGAAACACTATCTTCACTGGAGAATGCTCTCTTGCAGTTCCCGGGTTGTGCAGTGGTGATCACCCACGATCGTTGGTTCCTTGACCGCGTTGCCACGCACATTCTCGCGTGGGAGGGTACCGATGAGAACCCTGCGTCGTGGTACTGGTTTGAAGGAAACTTCGAATCCTACGAGAAGAACAAGATCGAGCGATTGGGACAAGACGCCGCCGCGCCTCACCGCGTGACGCACCGTAAACTCACTCGCGACTGATCTTTGGGTTCAGACTCAATGGGAGGGAACGGTACAACCGTTCCCTCCCATGGTTTTGGTAGTTATCTGTACGAAAAAGTACGTGTAAGTTGCACCTTCGATGGCGCAAAGATTAGCGCTACGCCATGCCGCTCATCGGTTTGCCGGTCTTGGGATCAACCCCAAATCCCCAGTGGCTTGATGTGTGCCCTTCGCTGGGAATACGAAGCATTGCCTCTTGTGTGGCATGGGCAAGCAAAGTCCCGTGCGCAGAAAATATCGAACATTCGACTAAAACGCGCCCACCGACAATCTGCGTACAGCGCTGATCAAACAGGATCCACTCATTGATATCGACATCATGGTGGAACCACATCGCATGGTCCAAAGAAGCAGCAACAAGTCCCGGAGACATCCAGGACAAGCCAAGAGTGCGAAGCGCGGGTTCCAACATCACCTGGTCGACAACGTAGGTGAGAAGCGCTCGGTGAACATACTGCGAGGCGCTTTCTGGAACCTTAGCTCGTGGCTTCATCCACAGCCGCTGCTCTGGTTCTCTGAGGGGATCCGCTTTGGTGTACAGGCTCTGACCGATGTGTCGGACGTCAAAGGCTGCAGTCTTTCCCAAGAATTTTCCGACGGGGTGGTCCATGAGTCTGAAAATCTCAAAAGCGGAACGACACTCATCTGCCGAGGGCACCTGCGGAGCAGACGGCGAATAGGAGGGTGCGGCCTCGTGGCCCTGGAAAGAGACGCTCATAGTGAGGATCTCGCGGGTGTCTTGGAAACAAGAGACCGAACGATTAGTAAATGAACGCCCGTCGAGCACTCGGGTCACGTCGAGGGTAAAAGGACTCTCCGGGTCACCGCCTCGAACAAAATATGCGTGCAGAGAGTGAGGAAGTCGCCCTTCGGGCACAGTCGCACTGGCGGCAAGTAGCCCTTGGGCAAGCACCTGCCCCCCATAGACTCGGCGAACCTGGGGCAGCGAGCGGGCGATAAAAGAATCTTCACCGTTCTCTTTGAGAGAAAGAATGCGCAGTACCGAGGCAACAGGTTCCGTTGAGATGGTGGGGATAGGAAGCGGTGTTGTCATAGATCTATTGTGCTCATTCTGTGCCTGAAAGTGCAGTGCACTTATGTATCTCAGGTTGTCATACGTGACGTATTGCACTGCATTGGATATCCCGTATATATTAATGAGGTGTATGTCACTTGTGTGGAGAGGGGATAGGCGTGGAAACGGCATCGCTTCTTCTCCAAAAAGAGAAAGATTGAGCGGCAGCCCCATAAAAACTGTGTTCGCATTTACGAATGTATTGAGTATCACTCCGCGTCTTCCAACCGGAATTTTGAATAAGACAACAGCGCCCCATGCCACGATGTAGCCTAGAATCACCGCAATCAATGGATAAAGGCTAGCCCCAAAGAAACTCACGAGTTGTTCTTTTGTAATAAATTTTAATACTGAAACAAAGATTGATGCCGGCAAAGCAATCTTCAAAATCAAATCCGCAATGCTCTTGCTGAACCCTTCCTTAAACCATCCCTTGGCCTGCAAGAGATAGCCGAGCGCGATGACCGCAAGTATCGTCACCATACTCGATAACGCCTGTATAATCACATGCTTGTCCTCCAAAAATAGTTACTTTTTTACAGATTCTTTCGATCCAATAA
>USHU01000037.1 GCA_900554605.1 uncultured Actinomyces sp. | reverse complement strand
TACGCACACGCGGAAACCCCATCGCTGACCGACCTCAAGGCGATCGAGGAAACCATCAAGTTCCCGCACAACAACTCCCCCCTCCGTTGCATACCCTGCTTCCTCAACAATGTGTGAGGGATCAGGAGACACAGGGCTGGAAATGTACAGAGACCACGATGGACGTCCTTCACGGCCTCGCCCCACAGGAGCCGCAGGCCTATCCAAGCGCCACAAAACCCGAGAAGCTCCCGCCTGCTCAAGGACTCCCGGCGGAAAGCAATTCATAATGGCCGCATGTAGAACCTGCCGGCTCCTTGCAAGACGCCATGTTCCGCGACGCTGTGGGTTCAAATAGATTCGCGTCAGATACATTAGAGAACCCCCATCGGATCGTGACCAAGACGTGCGCCTTCCTGCGGGGAAACTTGAACATACTCCGGGTTTTCCAGAGCAATTCGTGTTTCCTCAACAGTTCGGAAGGTATACATGCGATGCTCCGAATCAAAACTGACCGGAACATCTTGGAGCGTTTGCGCCGACGTTGCACCAACCAACTCTGGGATAACCCCCTCATCAGCAAGCACGCGAAGGCTCACGTATTGCTCGAAGCGCTGCTTCTTCTGGTAGTACGTCGAAGCCAGCCAAGGAGTTGTTGTGATGACCTCCCACATCTCTTCATCACGTACTGCAAGTCGAAGAGGCATGGTTGGAGGGCATGAGCGACGCCCCAGATACAAGGGAAATGCTGGCCGAAGAATAGCCTGTGAAAGTCCATCGATTAGGTCGTTAGGACCCTCGACGAAACCTGCAAAGGCAGCGTCTGCTCGGTAGTACCGCTCGGATAGAGGCATTGATTCACTCCCCCGGTGAGCGGTATGGAAATCACGCAGGAGCTCTCCACGCTGGTCAACTCGCACTGCGACGCGAAGCTGAGCAAGATCCTCAATTGGATCAGTACGCCTTCTGCCTTGCGCAGCCGCGAGTAAACCGAGAATTCCACTCTTCGTAGGAAAAGCCTCTGTTGATCTGCGGGTAAAACGACTGGAGGATCCCCATGATTGCATGGGGCCCGCCATTCTTAAGACGAGCACTTTACTCATCGCGTTCCTCGGACTGCTTCCACGGTCGCTCCGCCGAGATCAACCAAGCGCACTTGCTTTCCAACCTGGCCAAACTTCGCGCCACGAGGCGTAGTCCACGCAGCGAGAGATTCCACAGCCTCGAGGCCGGTGAGCGTGCGTAATTGGGATTCAAATTCGACGAAACGCGCGATCGCTGGTTCAGCATATCCCTTCGAATCTGCAACGATCGGGTCCTCGAAGGCACCGCTCATGTTAATTGGCTGGTCATCGCGAACCTGCACCAAAACTGCGTCCGGGAGAGTACGGTTTGCAAAAGTTGTAATTTTACCGGTCGGCATCGAACGAACGAAGCTATCGATGAAGAGTTCAATCGCACGATCAGTAACTGCGTCATCACCCAGATTCTCGCGAAGCATATCGACATTGATTGTTGCGTAACGATATACCGTTGCCGAGGCAAACTCGATGGTACCGATCATTCCGGCGCCTTCGTCGGCGTCCTCATTACGCTTCTTTTCATCATCGACAGCGGTGTAGTAGTCGTATTCGTTCTCAACTGCGCCAACCCCGATGGCGTGTGCAACCTGGCATGCAGCATCGACGTTAAGAGAATTTGGTTCTGCGACCATACGCCCGAACAGAGCGATATCAATCGAGTGGTTCGTGTCAACCAGATCTCGCGGCTTAAGTTCCTTGAAAGCCACTGCAGGATCGTCAGCATCAGCGACCGAAATCAACGCTTCCGCAACGTGTTCAATTTGTTTTGCAGACAGGAATACAAGGAATCCGGACTCCTTCCGTTCCTGTTCACTCTTCGCACCGCGCGGCTCAGTGAGCTTGAAGCCGATAGACTTCAGACCCATTTCCGCGAGTTCAACAGCACGCGAATCAAGATCGGGACGCATTTCAGAAATCTTGCGAGCCACAAGCTCAACGATCTTCTTCGTGCGAACTCCGTAGTTAGAGTCAGCGATCTTTCCTTCGAAGTCCTCACGAGTAGCTCGCTTGATTGCCTGCGAGGAAATGCGCATACGTCGCACGCCACCGAAAGTTGCACTCTTAGGCGCACCAGTGTCGTCACGATTCGGGTTCGACGGAGGAAGGGTCTGCAGAACGTGGATATCAATAAAAAGAGACATGGTCTTTCCTTTCAAATGTTGAACTAAATTGTGTTGATTGCTATTTCTCTGCACATCACTGAGCGGATACGGAAGCCGTCTGGGTTGTTCGTGCGAATTGACGTCCCCAATTTCGCACTACCGAGGTCCTGCGGCTTGGGTCTTGCCAGTAGAACAGGTCCGAGGCCAAGTAACCGTAGTCGCACGGCACTTCAGCGGCCTCGAGTTGGGAAACCAGGGAGCGCAAACGTACCAGTAATCCCTCATACGTTGGCGCTTGGATCGCCGCGGAAAAGCTGCGGTAGATCGGAGTTTCTTCAACGCGTTTGTCTCCTCGCGCTTGTTTTTCTGCGACAACACGAATTGCCGAGGCAAAACGACGTGGATGCTCAGAGGCATCATGCATCTGGCGTTTATTGGACCCTTGATGCCGCGCCCAGAGTGTTAAAGCCCCGTGCACTGCTTTCTCACCCCGCGTGGGGTTATTTCCTAGGTATTGAGACTCATCGTCTAACGTGAGATCCCAAATCGCTGGAATTGAGCCGGTTTCCTTCCCCAGAGCAGAACGCAACTGCGCTCGGAGAGCCCTTGCAGAGGGGGTATCTTTGGAAAGGCGATGCACAATGAGCCCATTAACTCGACCGCGCACTGCTTGCCCGGAGCTCAACCCTGAGACCTCGCGAATCGGAGCGGTCCCCGATTCAGCAGAGTTACTGGTCATTTCGTTCCTTCCTGTGTGTTTTCCTGAACTGGAAAAAGTTTGTTGAGCGCTGAATTAAAGTAGTTTTCAGCGGTACCGATGTTCATGAATCCCCGGCCAGTTTCCCGGCCAATAATTGCTGCTGAAGGCGTTGCGGCAATAAGTTCAGCTGTTGTCTCTTGAGCAAAAGCCCGAAGGGATCTCTCCCAGCTCTGCGCAATTTCACTGGGTTTACTGTCCTCATCGATGTTGGCGAGCCAATGCCTAAAAGGATCATCAACCCGCGCATAGAAATGCTGTTTCGCTCGCTCTCTTGCGCCGTCACCAGCCCCATCACCGCTTTCCCCAGCAGCACGTGCCAGGTTTGCCGCAAGAACACCGAGGTACTTTGCAACTTCCTCCGTGTTTCTGACCTGTCGATCAACTTGGGCAGCAAGTTCTGGCTGGTCAGCACGCATCAGCGCCACTGACAATGTCAGTTCGTCGAAATAGATGTCTTCGAAAGTTGACTCCTGAGGGCCATATGTGACACCGATAGCCTGAATGCACATGCGTTTCGGATAGTCGGTCTTGACCAGAGACTCCTCAAAGGCATAGTGGAACGAAAGCGTTGCAGAAGGGAAGAACTCTTCTTTCGGTTGCTTATCTACTCCATCGATCTTCGTCACTTCAGGAAGAGCCCCAGGAAGGTTGCGCCACAGCGCCCTCCCGGCCTCGAACTTTCGTGGCATGTAGACGTCCTGCTTGAACTTCTTCGATTGAGGCATTGAATAACGCCACAAACTCAGTGGCTCATACTGTTGCATCTGTTGGGGAGCAAGCTTGTCGCCTTGTGCAAGGACGACTCCGGTTACTCCAGTTACGTCGCCAACCAAGCGCACACGACGCGAATGCCAAGTGAGTAGCCTTGGGATACTGATAGGCCGCGGGGTTCCAGCTGAATCCAAAAGCGAATAGTCGCCACGTTCAGCTGTTTCAGGCTCATCATCTTCCCACGTGCAGCCACCCCACTGGGTAGATGCATTCACCCCCCTGAGATTTCCAGCATCGGAAGGAACAAGGTTAAGCACCAAAGACTCATCAAGGTTTTCTCCCTTGAGCCAAACCATCCCTAGATGTCCACACCAGGAAGGTCCGATGGGATATCCCTTCCCACCTTTAACTTGGGAGTCTCCTACAGCACCAGATCGAATGCCCGAAGGATCGTACGCTTGAACGTGAACCAACCAACGGGCAGCTTCGGCTGCTGAAATGTTTGCAAGGGCTTTTCCGTGTCGGGTGGTAAAGAACTGCTCACCATTGGGGACGTCAGCGATGATCTTTTCCAGTCCTGATACGGCATCCTTCTCTGTCCTGAGATCAGCGACCTGCATAAACGGATAGCGGCCGCCGAAGAGATAGAAACGATCCCGCCACTTTTCCAGATACTCGAGCATCCGGTCAGTTGGTGCTCCCTCGTTCCATTGCCGAGCCCATTCTTGTTCGCTACTTGGCGTTGCAACTCGGTATGCAATTGCCAGAATCAGGCGTTGTATCGCAATGTTCTGCGTTGGCAGTTCACACGCGAGGTCTGCAATGTCGCTTGTTCGTTCTACAAGCTCGAGCAGACCGACATTTGTGATGGTTCCATCGAGGAGCCGGATGGGTATCCATGGCTCATCGAGCAGATTGTACTCAGGATCCTTCATCAGCCTTGTACCTCCATTCCTTTTTCTATTGAGTAGGTGATTGTGTGTCCGTGTATCTCACGCGTGATACGTCTTCTGTCAGAGCTCAGGTACATCGCAAGGATGAGTTCTCCAGATAAGAGCGGATGCTGGCGGCATTCCCAGTCCTTTGTGATGGGGTCATCCCAAATCTCTTGAGCAACCGCGTCAATCGTCTGCTCCAACTCTTCACCGCGAGTCCTGAAGGCCCACGGCGGTAGAGAAATACTCCATGAGCAAATCTCCCTGACACGTCCGTGCGCGTTGTATTCGTCAACCGCTAGACGCTGATCGTCCTCCCCTCGCCCACTAATTGGCGGAGCGACAGGAATATTCCCTTGTTCTGGATCCATTGCAACGACCAGCACGGGAATTTGGTCCTCTCCATCCCGCACAGCAGCACGAGTTGCAGCAATTGCGGGGCCGCTTGTTCCTTCTCCAGTTGCCGCATTTCCTTGGAATTTCTCTTCAAGTTTCGGAGCTTTCCACGAAGGAAGGTTTTCTTCTTCGAGACACCACGCTCGTGCCTTTTCTTTTGCTTGCGCTCTCTTCTGCTGATCAGCCTTCCAAGCGCCCGCGAAATCTTCCTGCCATTCTTTGGGGCCAAGCGACGCTGTTTCGGGGTTCGCATATGCCACACTTGTGAGCCTTGCGTAATCGATCGGCTCGCGAACGACAATCTCTCCCTCATCGCAAAGAGTCCCGAGCGTTCGCAAAGTCAAATAGCGCGAGTAGACGGAATCGGTTCCATGCGAATATTCCCATGGCACAGCAGAGAGATCATTAACTAGGACAAAACACCTTGAATCGTTGAGGTTCCCAGGTCTGTCCTGACGATTGTGACGATGCAGGCGCCCGATGCGTTGCAGGAGAAGATCCATTGGTGCCGGGTCGGTGAGCATCAAGTCGAAGTCGACGTCAAGGCTTTGTTCGACGACCTGCGTGGAGACCACAACGTGACGCTGGGGCCGATGCGTACTGTTCTTCCCGAAAAGCTCGAGCATCCTCCGGTCACGCTCTTCGCGTTCCACAGCTAGGAAACGCGCATGAAGCAATGTCGTTTCTTCACGCCCGAATACTGCTTTAACCGCATCATAGGTTTCCTGTGCCTCGCGCACGGTATTACGAATGATGACGGCACATCCCCCATCGGCGAGTTCTCTGTCAAGAAACCTTGCAATCTTTTCAGGAGAATCAACTTGAAGAGGAATAATCCGTTTTTCTACTTCAGGTTCCCCCTCGACCTGATGAATCTGGAACCCACGCGCGGATAGCGTCGAGATCACCGGATACCCGACAACGTCTTCAATGCTTTGCTCCGAGAGCGCATTCAAGCCTTTTCCTCTTCGGTAGGCGTTGAGCAATACCATCCGTCGCTTGGGTGGAAGGGTTGCGGATAATAAGACGACCGGAATTCCATACATCCCAAGCCACGTCAGTGCAGCATCAAGATAGGTGCTCATGAATTCATCGGAAGCATGCACCTCGTCGATGACGACAACCTTGCCCATTAAGCCCAGGTGCCGCACAAGCACATGCCGAGACTTCAACGCCGCAAGCAGAATCTGATCAATGGTCCCAACAACGACCGGTGAAAGAGTTGACCTCCATCGTTGCCCCATCCATGTACTTGCATACAGTCCGTTGTCGCCATCCCCGTCATACACTTCAAGCGGACTACGTCCTTTATCAATCAATTCCATGAATGATTCATTGAGGCTGCGCTTACCGTGAGCCAGCTGGATACCGAGCTTTTGAGGCTGGTCACCCAGGATATTGGTGAGCCACGATTTCACGCGAGAGAACATAGCGTTTGTGGTTGCCTGCGTAGGAAGGGCAACGAAGATTCCTTGAAGACCACGCGCACGCATCAAGGCCTCGGCGCTAGCTAAAGCAAGCTCTGTCTTTCCCGAACCCGGCGCAGCCTCGACGATCATGAGGTCGGGGTCTTCGGCTGACACAATTTCGAGTGCCGCGCGCTGCGCCTTTGTTGCCCGGTACGAGGCCGGCCATCCAAAGCGATGCCGGTAGAGTTCTTCAACATCAAGTTCCGACATATCAGGCACGCGCATGGGTGCCGGAAAATCTGCCCGTTCCCATGCTTCATTGACGCGTCGACGTTGCTCTTCAGCTGTGAATTCGGGGTATTCGTCAATTGAGAGGTGTCCTTCCGCGTCAACAGGGCGGGGACGCAAGGGGAACTAGTGTTCGTTGGAAGCGAGCCAGTCAGCAATCACCAAGGCGGAAGCATAGGCAGAGGCGACTGCGATGGGGAGCTCAGGAAGCGCAGTTTTCGGCGCAACCAGAGGGAAACCGCTGCGTCTGGCCATCCAGCGCAAAATCTCAGATCGAGCCTGTCCCCAGCGGGGATCATCTTCCCGTGAACCTTCTTGGGTAGTGTACTGTTCACGCGCAAGCTTGATTGCCTGAGCATCTGGGTATCGTCCATGGTGGACTCCAAGAAGAATCGCCCAGTGGCGTGCGCGAGAGCCCTCGCCACCCGCAGACATAACCTCTTCTTGGAAGGCAAATTGACTGACGAGTTCGTGACGCAGGTATTTCCGGTCTGGATAATCCTGCTTCCGAAGGACAGTCAGACCCTGATGACGAATCAGCTGCGCAAGATCTTGGCGCTGGCAGGAAAATTGGGGACTTACTTTACCCTGGTCGTGACAGGCAGCAAGGAATACAAAGCTGGCCCGCGCCTTTGCCAGATCCCCTTCCCAAACAGAAGCCATGAGATCGCGATGATGCTCACTGAGATAACGATCAAAAAGCTTCGCTGCAATATCTGCTGTATCCATCAAGTGCTGCACGACTGAGAGCCATGTATTCGAGTCACCGCTCTTCGCCCAGAAACAGCGAGCAAGATCCGACAATTCCGATGCATCAAGATCCGGCTGCGCAACAGGAAAAGCGGGCACAGGATACTCAGCAATAAGGGAGGTCTCTTTCGACAGATCCCGATTCTTTCGCGCCATCACTCCTCCTTCAGAGTTGCTTTTTCCTGCTTGTCATCAACGTTAGCATTAAATTCGGACTTATACAATAAGTATTACTGCTAATCTTACATAAGAGTTTCACAACGCACACGAAGGGTAATAAAAACCCCGCTTTCGCGGGGAAAACGTTCCCCTAATACACTAAGTTGGATCATCCCCCAGTGGGGAAAACAAGAAGCGACACAAGTGCCACGTGTGCTCAGAGAACTCACCCAAGATAACACTGCAGCTTGTACATTTCACGCCATCGCAACCTCCTGCATTCGAAATACAGTCGATCTTGCTCAACGATTCAGCATCACTGCGATTCGACGAGCATCAGGCCCTTCAACCTGACAGAAGCCAGAATAAAGACTGATACCTTCATTTGTGTCCAGTTTGGAGTACGAAAACAAAGAAGTTTTTCGCAGGACTCCAGACACTACCCCACGCTTTATCGCGCGCGTCAACCGGGCTTGCTTGACAGACCAGCTGAAAGTAGCCGAAACGGATCGATGTCGACTCGCCACCTAAAGAATCGACTCATTTTCGCAGAAGCTCGAAGGTCCCAGCCCAAGCACATTCCACCCAGCAACGAACTAACCTGCCCAATAAAAAAACTTGTGGCCC